>VGJL01000054.1 GCA_016867495.1 Candidatus Eisenbacteria bacterium
TCGACCGCTTCTTGCGGCCTACGGTCTGCCCCCCACTCGCAGATTCGCATCTTGGAGGCCGGGAACTGGATGACTTCCGTGCGGCCGTTCCCGTCGAAGTCGGAGAGCATCACCTCCGACGAGACGCGTGGCACGGCGGCCCCTTCGTCCCGCTCGAAGCGCCAGCCGGTCCAGAAGTAGGGGACGAAACGAATCCGAGAAGGTTCCGTCGCGCGCATGATGAGATCCAGGAATCCATCGCCATCGAGATCGGCCGTCGCGGCGACTTCGAGGCGCTCCGCGCGCGCGATCGGTTCCGGATCGCAGAACCAAGGGGGCTCGTCCCTTCCGCGGAGCAGCCAGTAGCTCCAGGTCCGGTCCCCGCATCTTCCTTTGAAGACGATGTCGTCGAGCCCGTCGTGATCGAAGTCGCCCCTGGTTTCGATCTCATCGGCCTGGTCGAGGTAGAGCTCGAAACGAGGAGGGGGCAGGGTCCGCGAGGGCAGGATGCAGTGGGCCGCTCCGTTCGAGAACATGAGATCGATCCCGCCCTCGGGGGCGCGCAGCAGGTTCTCGAGGGTGGCACTCCATGTGACCCACGGCTCTCCTACTTGGGAAGCGCCTCGCGGCCCGACTGTCCCGAGGAGCATCCGGTACTCGCCGGGTCCGTAGGTAGCCCAGGCGAACAGCAGGGAGTCGCCGAGATCGATGAAGTGCGTGTTTTCGGAGCAGCAGAGGAAGTTCTTGGGAGGCTGAAACGGGTAGTCGCGGGAGAAGAGGGAGTCGGTGCCCGGCGCCGCGGCGAGACGGCGAAGCGTGTGCCTTGGCTGAGGCATGTACCAGTCCCAGGTCATGCCCCAAGCCTCCGACCGATGGTCGCGCCGGACGACTTTGAGCGAGCCCGGGTCGTGATCGATCGCGATGGCCTGCGACGGGTTCCGCCATCCGGTCGAATCCTGCGTGACCGTCCAGAGTCGATACTCCGAGCCGCTCTCATAATGGCCCCAGAGGACGACCATGGGATTGGGTCCGTCATGCAGAATCAAGTGCCCTGACCCGCGTTCCAGGTCGTCGAGACGGATGATGCTCGCGTGAAGAGGTCGAAAGCCGGATCGATCATCGTATCTCAGGGAGAGAAGCTTGAGTAGGGACTCATCCTCGGCGATCGTCCAGTCGGTGAAGACCGCGGTCCCGCCGAAGCCGACGCTCAATTGCTCGGGCCACCAGATCCTGCCCCCGAGGTCGGTGCGCGGCCCGCGCACGAGCTTTCCCTCATCGCTCTGCAGGAAGGGAATCAGGAAGAGGCTCGGTATCCCTATCTCTCCGGCGAGGATCAAGATGTCGTCCCTCTCGTCCCCGTCGATCGTGCCCGCGGCGATCTCCCGGATTGTTCCTTCGACATGGAAGCTCTGCGCGTGGCGCCAGCCATCCACGGGACCGCGACGCAGGAGATGGACGACATCTCCCGTTTCCGGGCTCGATCCTTCCAGGACCTCCGCGCCCTCGAGGATCGCCGCTCCGGCGCAGACCAGATCGGTCACCCCGTCCCCGCCGATGTCGATCGGCGTGAAGTGGTCGACCTGCCCGAGGAGGAAGGGGGTGTCGAGACCCATCGATTCCAAGAAGCCCGAGTCCGCAACCCGCGGGCTGATCGCGCAGAGGGCGGCGGTGATCAGGAGGATGCGTGGCGGCAGGCCGCAGGCCGGGGACTTCTTGCTGCGGCGTGTCATGGCTCGCCGCTCCGCGGCCCGGCGGCGCGGCAGGGGTCGGCTTCCATCTCCGCCAGCCGGGCAAGGACGATCCCGTCGGTCGGGAAGGCTAGCGCGACGCCCGGATTCTCGGGGCGCGCCAGAATCAGCGCGTCGACATCGTCGCCCGGACGGAGCGCGCCGCCGACAGGGCGCGCCCGATACCAGAGGCCGACGCTCTGTCGATCCGGGTCGTGGAAGTTCGAATGGGCCGCGAAGAGGTCCTCCACCACGACAATGAGGCCTGTCTCCTCCGCGACCTCGCGGACGAGCGCTTCGCGGTGGTCCTCGTCGAACTCGACATACCCGCAAGGGAGGCAGAACTTCCCCTTGGGGCTCACCGATCGCCGGCCGAGGAGGAGCCTCGATCCGCGGGGATCGGGCGCCTGCCCCGTCGCCGCCCGGACGGCATCGATGCCGAGAAGCCCGACGATCTCGATCTCCGTCAGGATCGCGGCGACGCCCACGACGGGATTGCGGTACTGGATGTATCCGCAGGCGGGGCAGGTCGGACGCGGCCGCCCATCCCTCCGCTCGACCACGAGGGGGACCGCGCAGTAGGGGCAGTGCCGGAAGAGGCTCGCCTCGGTCGAGCGGGGGCGACTCATGGGGAGGCCTCGTCCGCGGCGGCCGGGATCGGTTCCGTGACATGGGCGAGCCGCTCGCCCGCGGGGAGGAAGACCCCGATCGCGCATCCCGCGAGGAATCCCCCCAGGTGATTGTAGAAGTCGACCCGCTCGCCGGCGATCGAGGGGAGAGTCGCGAGCGCCGCGATCGGCAGATAGACGCGGACGGTCTTCCAGCGCTGCAGCGCGTTGAAACGCCGGTAGTGTCTGATGAGGAAGAGAATGGCGAGGCCGTAGAGGCCGTAGATCGCGCCCGACGCGCCGACCGATAGATAAGGCTTGGGCCGCAATGCGAACGAAAGGGCAGCGGCGGCGAAGCCGGCCGTCAAGTAGGTCGCCAGCATCCTTCCCTTGCCGTAGAAGTACTCGACCACGCTTCCCGCCGCGAGAAGGGCGATCATGTTGAAGAAGAGATGGGAAGGCGACGCGTGCAGGAACATCGGGACGATGACGGCGAAGAGCCCCTCGCCGCTTCCGATGAAGTGGCGCAGGAATCGCGAGAGCCAGAGCAGGCGCATCGAGAACAGGTCCCGCCAGACCAGGAGCAGGACTGCGCTCGCCACGAGATTCAGGAGGATGAGCGTCTCCGTCATCGAGAGCCATCGCCGCGGGAAGATCGTCTCGCTCAGGCCTGGAGCGGAGCGCTTGGGGATGGCCGGCGCGGTCGGCAGGAAGAGGTGGTAGACCTCGAGCGAGTCGGCCAATCGCCAGATGCCGTCCGTCCAGACGGGAGACTGGATCCAAGCGCCGGGGGGGATTCTTCCCTGGCGGACCCAGTCCTCCCAGCGTTCGTCGGGGATGAGAAAGATCGAGTCGCCGATCTTGATCCGGGTCAATCGACCTCCCTCCGGAGTCGACCCAGGAGGCTCGACGTTGCCGCTTCGCTGCTCCCGTGGTAGGCTCGCGCCCGTCATGGTAACACAAGGTCCGCGCGAGGTGGGCGAGAGGGAGGCTCCGCCTCTGAAGGTCGCCTTCCTCGGATCTCACGGGGTCGGCAAGACGACCCTCTGCTTCGAGCTCGCCGCGGTACTGAAGCGCCGCGACTTCCGGGTCGACATGGTCAAGGAGGTGGCGCGCTCCTGCCCCCTCCCTCTGAACCGGGGAACCACGATCGACGCGCAGGCCTGGATCCTCCATACGCAGATCGCGCGGGAGATCGAGGCGGCCGTCCATCATGACGTGATCGTTTGCGACCGGTCGGTCCTCGACAACTACGCCTACCTGGTTTCCAAGTTCGGCAGGGTCTCGGTCTTCGACAGCCTGATCGCCACCTGGCTGCCGACCTACGGGCTTCTGGTGAAGGTGCCGATCGTCACGCCCCCGCGCTTCGACGGAATCCGGGACACGCAGGGCGACTACCAGCAGGAGATCGACAAGATGATCGAGGGGCTGATCAGGGATTTCCGGATCGACTGCGTGAGGCTTCCCGCCTGGTCTCGCGACTCCTGGATCGAGCAGGTGCTGGCGGCCCTGCCGCCGGCGACCGAGCAGCTCGGCCTCTTCGACGAAGGGAATCCGGCGGGCAGGCGCCCCTGACGGAACGATTCCCGTGCCGGCATTCCTCTACCTCGCGGCGGCCCTCCTCCTGAACGCGCTGGCGAATGTCCTGATCAAGTACTCGATGAGCCACGCGGTTGCGCCTCTGTTCCGGGTCCAGGGGACCTTTCTCGCGCCGATCGCCTCGTTCCTGAGCTGGTCCTACATCCTCGGGCTCGTCTGCTTCGCCTCGAACCTGATCTGCTACTCCCTCGCGCTGCGGAGCCTCAAGCTGAGCCTCGCCTATCCGCTGATGGTGAGCGTCGGCTATCTCGTCATCCTCGCGATCCAGTGGTCGCTCTTCGGTGAACGGCTGACCCTCCTGCAATACGCGGGCGTGGGCCTGATCCTGGCCGGCATCTGGTTCGTGGTGCGGTAGGGGCAGGGGACTGAGCCTGCGGCGCCGCGCGCGGGCCCTCCCGGGCGGCTACTTGTACATCCCCGCGGATGCCGTGTTGAGGACGAGGACCGAGTCGCTCGGCTTGAGGGCTCCCGCCTGGAGCAGGAGGGGTAGGGCCGCGAGCGCGGCGGCTCCCTCCGGGGCGAGGTCGATACCCTCCAAGCGGGCCGCGGCGCGGTAGGCGGGGAGCAACTCCCCCTCGGGCACGCGGATCGCTCCGCCGCCGCTCGCGCGGACGGCGGCCAGGATTTCCCGTCCCGCGAAGGGAGCGGGGATGCGCAGTCCCCAGCATCGCGTCCTGGCCTCTTGAGCGGGCGTGGCGTCATCGGCTCCCGCTTCGAAGGCGTCAACGATCGGCGAGCATCCCTCCATCTGCACCGCGAACATCCTGGGGCGCTTGGGCTCGGAGAGCCACTGGAGCTCGAGCATCTCCTCGAAGGCCTTCCAGATTCCGATCAAGCCGGTGCCGCCCCCCGTCGGATAGAGGATCGCATCCGGGGCCCTGCCCCAGAGCTGTTCGGCGATCTCATATCCCATGGTCTTCTTCCCTTCGACCCGGTACGGCTCTCGCAGAGTCGAGAGATCGAAGGCCTCCTGCCAGCTTCGGTCCGTCTCGAGATGGTCTCTCATCGCCGCGGCGGCCTCCCGGATCGACGCTCCGGCCAGGATCACCTCGGCGCCGTAGAAGCGGCAGTCTCGGACATAGGCGGGGGGCACCTCCTCGGGGAAGGCGACGAGGGCGCGCATGCCGTGCCTGGCGGCATAGACGGCAAGGGCGAGGCCCGCGTTGCCGGCCGAGGGGGCCATGACCGCCGTTGCGCCGAGCTCGGCCGCCCGCGCGATGGCCACCGCGATTCCTCGGGCCTTGAACGATCCGGTCGGGTTTCTCCCCTCGTCCTTGATCCAGAGGTTCTCGATGCGGTGCTCCCTCGCCAGGCGCGGCGCTCCGAGCATCGGCGTCATCCCCTCGCCGAGGCTCAGGCGGAGGCGGGCCGACCGCACCGGGAGCAGCTCCGCGAAGCGCCAGAGATCGGGCGCGCGGAGCGAGAACTCGAGCGGAAGTCCCCGGAGGTCGGACCTCTGCAGGTCGTAGCGGGCCAGAAGCGGCCCGCCGCACCTGGGGCAGACGCCCAGCAGGCGATCGGGGTCTTCGGTCTCGCGGCAGCGGGCGCACTCGAGGTGGGAGAGGGCTGATCCCGCGATGAACGGCTCGGGTCGCATCGGATAGATCGTAGCAGACGGGCTGGCCAGGCGCACGCCGGAGCCTGGATGGCCGGCTACTTCATCGAATGGAGTAATGTTTGTCTATGAGTTCAGAATCTGCTTGACAGAGCTGACAAAGTGGATAGAACTTCCGTTTGTGAAGCGCATGGGGTATCGAACATGAGCAGACTGGTCATCGACGCTCATCTGACCTCTCAGGCGAGGCTGGCGATCATTGCGAGCCTTGTGCCCGGGGAAGCCCTTACCTTCACCCAGCTCAAGGAGATGACGTCTCTGGCGGACGGGAACCTCCATGTCCAGGCAAGGAGGCTGGCGGATGCCGGGTACATCGAGATCGCAAAGGGGATGAGAGGGAACAGGTCCTTGACCCGCTTCAAGATAACCGAGCTTGGACTCGAGTCCCTGCGTCTCCTGGTCCGCCGGCTGCAGGCGATTCTGGCCACCGAGTCAGGCCGGATCGAACCCAGACGGAATCGGCCTCGCGAAGACTCCCAGGTATGGATGTGAATAGATGTCGGGTATCTATATGGGTGTTAATGGTTGCATCAATGCGCGCATCCAGGATTGACTGATTCAGGATCCATGAGAATCGCCATCGGCTCGGACCACGCCGGATTCAACCTGAAGGGCCAGCTCGTTCGGCATCTTCAGACTCTCGGTCACGAAGTCGTGGATGTGGGAACTTCATCCGATGAAGTGACCGACTATCCTCTCCATGCCCGGGCCGCGGCCACGGAAGTCGCGGGTGGCCGTTGCGACCGGGGAATCGTGATCGATGGCGCCGGAATCGGCTCGGCCATGGTTGCCAACAAGGTCCCGGGAATCCGAGCCGCTCTGGCCTACGACCTCTCGACCGCGAGAAACAGCCGCGAGCACAACGACGCCAATGTCCTCACTCTCGGGGCGGGACTGATCGGCCCGAAGCTCGCCGAGGAGATCGTGAGCCTCTGGCTCCAGGCCCGCTGCACCGAGGAGCGCCACCTGCGCCGCGTCGGCCAGATCGAGGGGCCGGTCGCCGCATCGGCGTCGCAGCCGAGCCAGCAGACTATCGCCGGCCCCGCGCAGATCAGCGAGGAGGATCTCTCGCGCATCCTCCACGAGGTCCAGCGGCTCGCCGAGGGGAGGCAGGGGCAGATGATGACGCCGCCATCGATTCGAAGCGGGCGGTCCGCCGCGTCCGTCGTCCGCCGCGGTTCGCCGCCGGTCGAGGCCGACCGCATGTGCGAAGGGATCGCCCGCTTCATCGACCACACGCTGCTGCGCCCGGAGGCGACCGAGGCCGAGATCCGCAAGCTCTGCGCACAGGCGCGCGAGTGGAGCTTCATCGCGGTCTGCGTCAATCCCCTCTGGACCCCGCTGGCCGCGCGGGAGCTTCGCGGAAGTCCGGTCAAGGTCTGTTCGGTCGTCGGCTTCCCGCTGGGAGCGAGCCCGGCGGAGGTCAAGGCGCTCGAGGCGCGCAGGGCGATCCGGGAGGGAGCGCGCGAAATCGACATGGTGATCCCCGTCGGCGCCCTCAAGGGAGGCGATGAGGTGGCTGTCCTCAGGGACATCCGGGCCGTCGTGGAGGCCTGCCGCGACGGGAGCGCCCTCTGCAAGGTGATCATCGAGACCGCTTTCCTGACCGATGAGGAGAAGCGCGCGGCCTGTCGGCAAGCGAGAAGGGCGGGGGCGGGGTTCGTGAAGACCTCGACGGGATTCGGGCCAGGCGGCGCGACCGTTGAGGACGTGGCCCTGATGGCCGCGGAGGTCGCCGGTTCGGGGATGGGGGTGAAGGCGGCGGGTGGAATCAGGACTCTCGCCGACGCCCGAAAGATGATCGAGGCCGGCGCGACGCGCATCGGCACCAGCCGCGGCGTCGAGATCGCAAGGGAAGCGCGCGAGGCGCCTGCGCACGCGTCATGGCGCGCGTCGTGAGGCCGGAACGCGGAGAGATGCGATGGTCGATCTGAGGGCCTACGTCTTCCTGGACTGCCTGCAGCCGCAGTATGCCTCGTTCCTCGCGACGGTCGCGCAGGGATTCCTGCCCACGCAGGGGCAGGCGAGCCTCTTCGTCGAGATCTCGCCGGGGATCGACATCAACCGGATCACGGACATCGCCCTCAAGTCGACCAAGGTCACTCCCGGGATGCAGATCGTCGAGCGCCTCTTCGGGATGCTCGAGATCCACTCGCCGAGCCAGGCCGACGTCCGCCAGGCGGGGGCCGCGATCCTGCGCGCTCTGGAGGTGGAGGAGGCGGATCGAATGAAGCCTCGCATTCTCTCGAGCCAGATCATCCGCGCCCTCGACGATCACCAGACGCAGCTGATCAACCGGATGCGGCACGGCAACATGATTCTCGCGGGGCAGAGCCTGTTCATCCTGGAGTGCGAGCCCGCGGCCTATGCGGCGCTCGCGGCCAATGAGGCCGAGAAGGCCGCCGAGATCAACATCCTGGAGGTGCGCGCATTCGGCAGTTTCGGTCGCGTCTACCTTGGAGGAGAGGAGAGGGACATCGATGTCGCGGCGCCCGCGGCGACACGCGCCCTGGAAGCGGTCACGGGCCGCGTGACGGCGGGCAAGTAACATGATCGGAATTCTCGTTCGAGGGTCTGTCGAAGAGGAGGTTCGCGGAGAATGGCAGAAGCATTGGGGATGATCGAGTGCCGGAGCTTTCCGGCGATGGTCGAGGCGGCCGACGCGATGGTCAAGGCCGCCAAGGTCGAGCTGGTGAGCTACGAGAAGACGGGGGGCGGGTACACGACGGCGATCGTTCGTGGGGACGTCGCAGCCGTGAAGGCCGCGTGCGACGCTGGCCAGACAGCCGCGGCGCGCGTGGGCGAAATCGTGGCGGTCCACATCATTCCGAGGCCTCACACGAACGTCGACCTCGTGATCCCGTTGGGCCGAGCGCCTGAAGCCGCCAAGGGGAAGTAAGCGCCCATGCACTTGGCGAGAGTGGTCGGGACGGTCGTCTCGACCCAGAAGGAGAAGACCCTCGAGGGCCTCAAGTTCCTTCTTCTCGAGCAAGTCGACCAGGATCGCAAGGCGACCGGGACAAGTGTCGTCGCAGCCGACGCCGTCGGCGCCGGAGTGGGCGAGCTTGTCCTCTACGCGAGCGGAAGCTCGGCGCGGATGACAAGCCTCACCGACAAGCGCCCCGTCGACGCGGTCATCATGGCGATCGTCGATAGCTGGGAGATCGCCGGCCGCGAGGTCTACAAGAAGGGCCGAGATGACGAGGGAAGCGACTCTTGAGCCGCCTGACCGATGAAGAGGTCTCCGAGGTAGCCGCTCGGATCGCGGAGCGGCTGGCGCTCGGGCCGACGCTCGGACCGAAGCTCGGGCCGAAGCTCGGGCCGACGCTCGGGACGAAGCTCGGGCCGGGGCCCGGGACGAAGCTCGGGCCGGGGCCCGAGGCCGGGCCGGAGCCTACGACCGGGCCCGAGTCCAGGGCTGGCCCCGGGCTCTTCGTCGATGTCGACTCCGCCGTCGATGCCGCGGGCCAGGCCTTCCGCTCCTTCCAGAAAGAGAGCCTCGCCCTGCGCGATCGCGTCGTCGCCGCGATGCGGGATTCGATGCTCGCCGTCCTCGAGGAGATCTCTCGCATGGCGGTCGAGGAGACCGGTCTCGGTCGCGTCGAGGACAAGATCGTCAAGAACCGGCTGGTGGCCGTGAAGACCCCCGGTACCGAGGCGCTTCTGCCCCATGCCGTCTCGGGCGACTGTGGCCTGATGCTCCTCGAGAGGGCGCCCTACGGCGTGATCGGCGCGATCACGCCCGTCACCAATCCGACCAGCACGATCATCTGCAACAGCATCGGAATGCTCGCGGCCGGCAACGCCGTGGTCTTCAACGCGCATCCGTCGGCCAAGGGAGTCTCCTGCCACGTCGTCCGGCTTCTCAACCGGGCGATCCGATCCGCCGGGGGGCCGGCCGATCTGATCTGCGCCGTCGCCGAGCCGACGATCGAGAGCGCCAAGGAGCTGATGCGGCACCCGGGTGTCAGGCTTCTCGTCGTCACAGGGGGCGCGGGCGTTGTGGTCGAAGCCATGCGCAGCGGCAAGCGGGCGATCTGCGCGGGCCCCGGGAACCCTCCCGTGGTCGTCGACGAGAGCGCGGACATCGAGAGTGCGGCCCGCGATGTCGTCCTGGGCGCCTCCTTCGACAACAACGTCATCTGCACCGATGAGAAGGAGGTCTTCGTCGTGGCTTCGGTGGCGGATGCCCTCCTGCAGGCGATGATCCGTAACGGAGCCTATCGCCTCAGGGCGGACGAGCTGCGCCGGGTGGAGCAGGTCATCTTCAAGGAGAATCGAGGTCAGGGCAGGCCTGGTGTGGTGAATACGGGGTTCGTCGGGAAGGACGCTGCCCGGATCCTCTCGGAGGCGGGCATCCGCGCCGACTCGCGGATTCGCCTCGCTGTCGCGGAGGTCCCTGCCGAGCATCCGCTCGTCTGGACGGAGCAGATGATGCCGGTCCTGCCTGTGGTCCGCGTCGAGAACGCCGATCGCGCGATCGATCTGGCCAGGCAGGCCGAGCAGGGATGCGGCCACTCGGCGGTCATGCACTCCAGGAATCTCGATCACCTGAGCAGGATGGCGAGGGAGATGAACACGACGATCTTCGTGAAGAACGGACCCTGCTATGCGGGACTCGGGGAAGGCGGGGAGGGCCACGCGAGCTTCACGATCGCCAGTCCGACCGGGGAGGGGATGACCGGCCCGCGTAGCTTCAGCCGCGAGCGCCGTTGCGTCCTCGTCGACCATTTCAGGATCGTGTGAGATGAGGGGCTCCGCTGAGATGAGGAATCCCACCGAGACGAAGGGCCCCACTGAGACGAAGCACCCCGCACTGGCTCTGATCGAGCTTGATAGCGTGGCCGCCGGAATCCGCGCCGCCGACACCATGGTCAAGCGCGCGCCGATCTCGTTGCTCAAGGTCGGGACCGTACATCCGGGCCGCTACCTGGTCATGGTGGGCGGCTCGGTCGCGTCGGTGGGGGAAGCCTGGAAGGCGGGGCTGGAGGAGGGGCGGGGTTTCCTCATCGACGACGTCTTCCTCCCGGATGTCCATGAGCAGGTCCTCGAAGGGGCGCTGGGGCGGACGGCGCAGATCGAGGAGGAAGCGCTCGGGGTCCTTGAGACGCACGGGGTGGCCGCGCTGCTTCGGGCCGCGGACGCGGGCGTGAAGGGGGCCGCTGTCCGGATCGCGGAAATGCGGCTTGCCGATGGCCTGGGCGGCAGGGCGTTCGTCCTCTTCGACGGGCCGCTCCCCGAAGTGGAGGCGGCGCTCGAGATCGGCGCCTCGTCGATCCCCGAGGAGAGGGTGCTTCACCGGAGCATTCTGCCGAGGCTCGATGACAATCTCCGCCGCCTGCTCGGGACCTCGACGCGCTTCTCGGCCTGCGAGGCGGGCGAGCCCGAGGGGGCCGAGCAGCCGCCGAGCGACTAGGCGATCAAACGGGCGAGTTCGGGCAGGCCCGCTCATGTCAGCAACGGTCGGAGCCATCGAGAGGAAGCGGTTGTGCACCTTGGAAGAGTGATCGGGACTCTGGTCCCCGCGGTAGTCTACGAAGGCCTCGAGGGCGTGCCGCTCTTGTGGGTGCAGCCGCTCGACAAGGGCGAGCGGCCGAGTGGGCGGCCGTTTGTATGCGCCGATTGCACCCGGATGGCCGGCCCGACGGAGCTGGTCTACTGGGAAGCCGCCCGCGAGGCGGCGTTGACGCTCGATCCCTGGTTCGTGCCGGTGGATCACGCGGTGATCGGGATCGTCGACGGCATCCAGCTCGACGAGGCGCGGCCATGATCCTGGCCCGAGTCGTCGGCCGTCTCTATTCGACGATCCACCATCCATCCATGGCCAACAAGAAGATCCTCATCCTCGATCGGCTGAAGGCTGACGGCGAGCCTGCCGGAAGCTCGATCATCGCGCTCGACGCCGTCGGCGCCGGGGCGGGAGAGACAGTGCTCGTCCTGGACGAGGGGAACGGATCGAGACAGATCCTCGGCGATTCGCTCGCCCCCGTCCGCTCGATGGTCGTCGGAATCGTCGATCAAGTCGTCTGCGGACGCGAGGACTGGCCGTCCGCGCCGTAGGATACCGCCGAGAGACTCGGCCGCGCCTGCAACCGATTCGCGGCACAAACGAACGTCCCCTTGCCGACCCCTTCCGTGGGGCGGTAGTCTGACTCCTCCATGTCTTCCCGTCGCCGAGCGATCGAGGCCCGCGGCCTCACGAAGCGATACGGGGCCTTCACGGCCGTCGACGCGATCGACTTCGATCTCCTCCACGGGGAATGCGTCGGATTCCTGGGGCCGAACGGCGCGGGGAAGACCACGACCGTGCGCATGGTCTCCTGCTTCACGCCGATCACCTCCGGATTCGTGAAGGTCTTCGATCTGGACGTCGCCGACTTCCCCCGCGCCGTGAAGAAGGAGATCGGGATGTGCCCGCAGGAGGACAACCTCGATCCCGACTTCTCCGTCGGGAAGAACCTCCTCACCTACGCGCGCTACTTCGGCATCCCCGGGGGCGTCGCGCGCGAGCGGGCGGGCGATCTCTTGCGGATGATGCAGCTCGAGGAGCGGGCGAAGGCGAAGATCCAGGAACTGTCGGGAGGCATGAAGCGCCGCCTCATCCTCGCCCGCGCCTTGCTGAATCAGCCGCGCCTTCTCTTGCTGGACGAGCCGACGACCGGCCTGGATCCCCAGGCGCGCCACGCGATCTGGCAGAGGATCCGGACACTCAAGACCGAGGGGACGACGATCCTCTTGACGACGCATTACATGGAGGAGGCCACCCAGCTCTGCGACCGCGTGATCCTGATGGATCAGGGGAAGATCCTTCGCGAGGGCCGGCCGCCAGAGCTGATCGAGCGGGAGGTCGGCAAGCATGTGATCGAGGTCTGGAGCCGGATCGAGGAGGTGGCCGCCTTCGTCGCGGAGCGCGGATGGGCCCACGAGGTCGTCGATGCGCGAGTCTACGTGTATCTTCGCGACGGCGATGACGGCGCGAGGCAGCTCGAGGATCGCTTCCCGGGGATCGAGCATCTCCTGCGGCAGGCGACCCTGGAGGATGTCTTCCTGCGGCTCGCGGGGCGGGGCCTGAGGGGCTAGCGATGCGAGGGACGCTGCGGAACGTCTCCTTCAGGAGCTTCCGGGTCTGGCGGCGGGACCTGGACGTCTATCTCACGACATGGAAGACCAACTTCCTTCCGCCCCTGCTCGAGCCGGTCTTCTATGTGCTGGCCTTCGGCCTCGGCCTCGGCTCGCTGATCGGCGATCTTGAGTACCAGGGCCAGCGGGTCAGCTATCTCAACTTCATGGCGCCGGGCGTCGTCGCGGTCGCGATCATGTTCTGGTCCTTCTTCGAGAACACGTACGCCTCATTCGTGAGGATGTACTACCAGAAAACCTTCGACGCGATCATCGCGACCCCGCTCCTGGTCGAGGACGTGATCGTGGGGGAGATTCTCTGGGGCACGACGAAGAGCATCCTCGCGTCGGTGATCATGCTGGGAGTCCTCACCGGTTTCGGCCTCGTCCACTATCCGACCGGGCTTTGGGTGGTTCCGCTCGCCGTCCTCGGAGGATTGACCTTCGCCTGCCTCGGTCTGATCGCGACGGCCCTGGTCCCGAACATCGACTCCTTCAACTTCCCGATCTTCCTCTTGATCTTCCCGATGTTCATGTTCAGCGGGACGTTCTTCCCGATCGACATCCTTCCGGGATGGGCGCGTCTCGTGGCGTGGGTTCTGCCGCTGACGCACGTCTCGTTCCTCGTGCGCGGGTCCTTTCTCGGCTGGTATCGGGAGGGATGGGAGTGGAGCCTCGCCTACCTCGTCGTCATCGCGGGCATCTGCTTCGTGGCCGCGCTGTTCTTGATGAAGAGGAGGCTCGTGAAGTGAGGTTCAGGCTATCTGTTCAAGCTCTTGATCCGCCCCCAGCTCGTCCGCTCGACAGGCACCGGTCCGCAGGGATTCGGAATGCAACTCGTAATCGGAAAGAGCCAGATGCCATCGATTCGATGACACTCGCCCATCTGCGCGTTCGCGCACGATCCGTCCGGCAGGCAGCAGGCTCCCGTGTTGCCGCACGGGAGCGGGTAGCAGGAGGCGTTCCGTTCCCACACGCCGGAGAAGAACGCGCACTCGTCCTCGGTCAGGATTCGGCAGGTGCCCCCGAAGCAGCATGCCCCCACCAATCCTGAGGTCTCGCTGAGCCCGCAGACTTCGAAGACGTAGTCGCTCTCGGGAACGCCTTGGAAGACACTTGGTCCCACCCACAGCCACACATCCTGGGCCGCAGGGGCGACCCACTCGATCGTGAGGGGTTCGCAAGGAGAGGCCTGCCCGTAGACGTAGTTGAGGTGGCCGCAGTCCGTTCCATAGATGATATAGCACATCAGCGGGAACTCCGCCCTGCATGTCAACGTCACCACTCCGCCGGCGGCCTGTGCCCTGTACCAGTCCGTGTCACGCATCTCCCACACCTCGTACCGGTACGTGCAGGATCGCCCGCAGACGGTGGCGCAGCCGCCCGGCTGTCCCGGGATCGGCAACCAGTCCCGTAGGTAGCCCTCATCCCCGGAGCAGCCGGGATTGTAAACGTCCCTTTGATCATCTGCGCAGGGTGGCTCCCCTTCGACGAGCGCGCCGGAGGGACAGGGTAAGTCGCACAACTCCAAACGCTCCACCGTGATGGAGTACTCGCCACAGTCTCCACCGTAGCCGTCCACGATGATGTAGTAGCTGTGCCCAGCCTGAAGGCCCGCAAACCAGATACGGGATTGCTGCCTGCCCGCACCACATCCGTCATCGTTGCAGACGATCTCGTTTCCGGCGGAGTCCTCCCAAACATAGACCGCGGTGTCGTAGGAGGACGCGCAGAGATCGATTTCCACAACTTCGTCCACTGCTGGATTGTAGCGATAGACGACGTCCGGCGACGTCGACGTCACATACAGACAGTTCCCATCCGAATCGTTGGCATAGCCGCACGTGTTTCCGGAGTCCGCATAGGGAAGCGACGGAATCAAGACCGCATCCGCGATCGTATCTCCGCCGACGCGCCCGCCTCCTCGGTACTCATGCCCGGGCGGCTTTGGGGCGGGCGTTTGGCCGAGGTCGGCAGCGACTACGGAGCCGGCGATCGCAAGAAGGAAAACCGTGGAGACGAGAGTCGATCTCATCGCGCACTCCCCTTTCGTGCGACACCCACTATACCAGGTTCGGCGTCGCGGCGGAACTAGCCAAGCACGACAGCTAGGACGGACCGCTCGGGCAAGCGTGGCGCCCGCCATCGCCGAGCGGGCGTTCATTCTCGGGTGTCGCACTCCAGGCCAATCTGGTATCATGTCCGACGGGCGATTCACAGGACCTCCGATCCAGACGCGGTCCCGGAATCCGGATTCTCCGATTGCGCTGGGGGTGAGGCGCCTTGGAGGTCGAAATGAGAATCAGGGTCATTCATCTCGCGATTGCTCTTCTCTTTCTGCCGCTGCCGTCTCGGGCGAACTACCTCGGCGATATTCGGATCGACCGAGGCAATCAGGCCTGGCTGGGCCACAAT
>VGJL01000055.1 GCA_016867495.1 Candidatus Eisenbacteria bacterium
GACGTCGGAGATCGGGCTCGCCAAGGCGATCGGGGCGACGCGGCGGCAGATCCTGTGGCTCTACCTCAGCGAGGCCGCCTTGCTCTCGTCCATGGGAGGGCTGCTCGGCATCGCGGGCGGATGGGGAGTCGCCGCCCTGATCCATCTTCTGCTGCCGGCGCTTCCCGTCCACACGCCGAAGGAATACGCGTTCCTCGCCCTCGTCGTGAGCGTTGCGGTCGGCCTTCTGAGCGGGATCCTGCCGGCCAGGCGGGCCGCGGCGATGGATCCGATCGAGGCCCTGGCCGCGGAGTGATGCGGAGCAGGCCGGCCATATCAGCGGACGACCACGAGGCGCTCGATCGCCCGCGTTCCCGATTCCTCGGCGATCAACCAGTAGACACCGGCGGCGAGGGGACGCCCGCCGCCATCCTCCGCCCGGAGCGCGAGACTGAGCGCCGCGGCCGCGGGCGCGACGCCTGAGGCCAGGCGGCGGCCCGCGCAATCGATCAGAGTCCATTGCAGCGGGGCGCGTGCGGGTCCGCTCCACGCGAGGGTCCAGGCTCCGGAAGCCGGCACTGGGAAGACGCGCAGCGGATCGCCTGCTTCGACGCCTGGGCCGGGTTCCGGGGCGCCGCGGACCAACCTCAGGACGGCCCCGTCGGGCACGGCCGCCCTCTCGCCAGCGGGGATTCGCCAGGCGCCATCCGCGTAGCGCGCGAGGCGCAAGGCGTCGCTGGAGGGGACGAGAATGGCCCCGCCGTCCGCCGCGATCTGAAACGCGGGCCCCGCGCAGGCCCAGTCCGCCGGCGGATCCGGAGCCTCGCCGCCCATCTCGAGAAGCGCGACCGTCGTCCCCGGCCGCCCCGCGAGGAGTAGATCCTCTCCGTTCCACGTCGCCCGCGCCTCGCCCCCCCCATCGAGGGCGTAGCCAAGGAGCGTGCGACCCTCGGCGCGCACGTTGCCGAGCCAGTCGCTCGCTCGCGTCAGCATGTAGAGGTCATCGCCAAAGGAGGGGATCCGGAAGTGCACCCTGTAGAGGAAGCCCTCCGGATCGAACAGGGCGGCTGGGACCGGAAGCCCGTCGATCGTCACGATGAGACTGTCGCCGAGGAGACGCTCGCGGGCGGTCACGTGGATGTCGACGTAGCGGGGCAGTTGAGGGTTGATCGAGACTCCATACCGGAGGAGGGGACCCGTCGCGTCGGGGAGCAGCCGGATCAAACGCAGAGGGCCTCCTGTCACCGCGCGATCCGCGTCGAGCGAGTGGATGCCGGTCAGGGGCGTCTCGAGGGAGTTGATCTGGAGATCGACCGCATAAGGAGCCCAAGTCCGTCCCCGATCGAACGTCTGCGCGATCAGCGCGCCGTCCCCCACGGCCCATCCGATCCCGTTCTCCGTCATGCGCACGGCGCGCAGCGTGTCGCCGAACTCCCTCTCTTCCGCCGGCTCCCACGGCGGGTCCGCCGGGCGAAGACTCAATCCGCGCGCCAGGGCGACGACGCTGTCGACTCCCGCGAATGAGAGGGCGCGGTAGGCATCGCCCGAGGGGAGATCGGCGTCCGTCCAGCTCACGCCCCCATCATGCGTGATCGAGAGGAGCCCATCGCACGCGATGATGGCGTGGAGCGAATCGAGGGCGGCCATGGCGGCGATCCCGGGCAACCCGTCGCGCAGGATCGACCAGCGCGCGCCATCGTCATCGCTACGCAGCACCGCGCTGTCGCTATGGGCCCAGGTCAATCCGGCCGGCGAGTCGGACCACCAGCGGCAGCCGCGCAGGAGGCCCTCCTGATCGAGCTCCTCGAACGTCCCGCCGCGGTCGGCGCTGTGGAAGAGCCGGGAGCCTTCCTCTCCGTCGAAGTGAAGCCAGACCTCGTAGTCGCGTCGAACGGCGATGCGCCGAAGGCGGCGGGCGCGGTCGGGCAGAGGGAGCCGGATCCAGCTCTCGCCCTGCTGGACGCTGAGCAGCAGGCCGAGATCGAGGGCCCAGTAGATATCCCTCGAGCCCATCCAGACTCGGGAGAAGTCGGTCCCCATGGTCTGCAGCAGGGTTCCGCCCTGATCGACGCTCCTGTGGATGCGAGCTCCCGCCGTCATGAGCGTGCCCAGATCGTCGATCGCCGCGTCGAGGAACATATCCGTTCCCTCCGCGGCGACTGTCCACGTCGTTCCCCCGTCGCGAGTGGCCAGGAGGGCGTCCCCGCAGGAGATGGCTCCGAAGGAGTTGCGCTTGACCGTCAGCCCGCGCGCCCGGCGAGCCCAGGGAGCCAGGTCCTCCGAGGCGAGGGCGTCGCTCACCATGGACCAGCTCAGGCCTCCGTCCTCCGTCCGCCAGAGTCCGAGGCTTCCGCGCTCGATCGCGTGGCCGTTGTGCAGTCCGTCCATCTGGAAGAGCGACGCCGCGAAGGGCGCCTGGATCCAGGTCGTGTCCTGCGCGAGCAATCGGCCGTCGTCGAGAAGGACGATCGACCGGCCCGCTCTGCGGGGAACGACGCTCCTGACAGGAGCGTCTCCCAGATCGGCGATGCGGGTCCAGCCGGAGCCCGCGCTGTAGCCGATCTCCGCGGAGAAGATCTCGCCGCCGCTGGTGCCGAGCAGCACGTCCTCGTCGCCGCGCGCCGTCGCGCAGGTCAGAGCGCCGAGCGAGTCGGGGTGTGGGATGCGACGCCATGTCCGCCCGTCCCCCCTCCCCGACCAGAGCCTCCCATCGAGCGTCACGGCGAATTGCTGGCCGCAGCAGTCCGAGAGGCTGAAGCTGCTGACGCTGTCGGCGGGGAAGGGAGGGCCGTCGGCCCGGATCGTTCCCGTGACGCCGCCGTCGTCGCTCACCCATTCGCGGCTGCCTTCAAAAGCCCCCAGGAAGTAGAAGAGGGCGGGCTCGGGAGAGACGACCCAGCTTCCGGAGCCTTCCGGGACGGATCTGACCTGCCAGCTCGATCCCGCGCCTGCCGGATGGACGATCGCCGCGAGAGCGACGAGCGCGCTCCCGGCGAGCCACCAGCTCGCCGCGCGTGCGCGCGATCTCATCCCGTCCCTCTCAGGCTCTCGAGCGCCGCCATGAGTTGCTCGCGGAAATCGTAGTCGTCCAGATCGATCTCGAGCCACGACCGGAGGATCAGGAGCGAGTCGTAGCAATCCTGCCACCGGCGGAGATGGAACTCCCCGAGGGCGCGCAGGTAGACGATCCTCTGATAGCCGAGATAGGGGTCGCCGATGAACAGGTAGCTCGGGTCGGTGATCTCATGGGCGGCGGCGACGGCCAGGGAGTCGCGGCCGAGGGCCGAGGCGGTGACGGCGATCCCGGCAAAGGCGTCAGGCAGGGCCTCCATCTCGATCGCTGTCTGGAAGAGTCGGATGGCGAGATCCAGGCTGTCCGTCTCCACTTCGCACCAGCCCCGGCCCACGAGGGGCTCCGACTCATGCGGGAAGCCCTCGACAAGCCCCCGGAACGTAGCCTCGGCTTCGGCGTATTGGTGGTTGCGGTAGAGGGACCATCCCCTCTGGATCTCCGCGTTGAAGTCGAGCGGCGGCTGCTGCGCCGGCGGGGTAGGGTCCTTCTGACACGCCGCCAACAAAAAGAGCAGCGCCACGGGGAACAGCCGGAGAGGGAACGGACGCCCGCCGGGTCGCATCGATCGGTTCTCCTTCCTGAGGGGGGATCGTAGCACCGTGCCGGCCCCGCGGCAGCCCCGCAAGATACTGCGCCCGCGGCTCGTTGCCCCTGGCCGGCTCCCTCTGCTAAGCTACCGGCCAGAGCGGATCGCGGACTCGGAGTCGGCGCGCGGACACTGACTCCAGCGACCTCGTGAGAGCACGGAATGCAAAGGAGGATGGAGGCGATGCTGAGAAGAGTCCTGCTGGCGGGACTTCTGACGGTATTGATCGTGGGATTCGCGGCGGCGGAGGGGGACAAGACCCTGACGCAGGCCAAGGAACCGGCGCCGCAGGCGCCTGCAAAGGGGGGGCCCGTGGTTCTTCTCGGGACCTCGATGGGGAACATCAAGATCGAGCTCTTTGACAAGAAGGCGCCGAAGACTGTCAAGAACTTCCTCAAGTACGTGAACGACGGCTACTTTGCGAACACCATCTTCCATCGCGTCATGCCGGGCTTCGTCATCCAGGGTGGAGGGTTCACGGCGGAGATGGTCGAGAAGACCGCGACCTACCCGGCGATCCCGCTCGAGTCTCAGGCCGGTCTAGCGAACGCCCGAGGGACTCTGGCGATGGCCAGAACAAGCCAGCCGAATTCCGCCACATGCCAGTTCTTCATCAACCTGAACGACAACAATCGCCTCGACTACAAAGCCGAGGTTGGCAGTCCGAACGGATACGCCGTCTTTGGAAGGGTGATCGAGGGGATGGACGTGGTGGACAGGATCGCCGCCGTCCCGACGCAGAGTGCCGGGCAGCACCTCAATGTCCCGATCGAGGCGGTTCTCATCAAGAGCGCCAAGGAGCTGCCCTGAGGCGGGTCATCGCGAGGAGCCGCGCGGCCCATGGCCACCGTTAGAGCCTCCGGCGGGGGAAGGACTGTCCCTCTCGGCGAACAGGCAGTGTTGCCCGGGAGGGGCAGGATCGTCCTCTGGGTCGAGCCGCCGCCTGGACATGCCTTCGCCGATGCCGCTCCATTCGAGGCGCGGGCGCGGGTCCGTAGCGGCCCCGCCCCCGCCGCCGCCACTTCGGGAGCGCCCCTCGATGCCAGCGCAGGCGACCCTTGCGGATCGCCCGGCGGCGCCGTCCACCTCGATCCCGAGTCCCGCAGCTGGATCCGCGAGCATCCGGTTTTCCCCTGCGAGATCCCGGTCCGCTTCGATCTCGGGAGAGGGGAGCTCGAAATCGATCTCGTCGCCTACTACTGCGAGGATCGGGGCAGCGGCGTCTGCTACTACCAGCACGTCTGCCTCCGGATCGCCGTGGTCGTGTCCGCGGAGGCGGCGTGCGCCGACATCGAGATCGTCTATCGCCTCGGAACGCCCGAGATCGCCCCGACGATGTGAAGACCGGCTCACGGCTGCTGGAGATGTATGACGCGCTCGTGCGCGATCATGGAACCCTCGACTGGTGGCCCGGAAGGACGAAACTCGAGATCGTGGTGGGCGCGATCCTCACCCAGAACACCGCCTGGAGCAATGTCGAGAAGTCGATCGCCGTCCTGAAGGAGCGCGGGTGGCTGCGCATCCGGACGCTCGAACGAGTGCCCGAGGATCGGCTCGCGCGGGCGATCCGGTCCTCAGGCTACTTCCGCCAAAAGGCCCGCAAGCTGCGCGCCTTCCTCCGCTACTTCCGCGAGCGCCATGGGGGGAGCTTCAGGCGGATGGCGCGGATGGGAACCGACTCGCTCCGGGAGGAACTCCTCGGGATCTGGGGGATCGGGCCGGAGACGGCGGACAGCATCCTCCTCTATGCCCTTGGCAGGCCGGTCTTCGTCGTAGACGCCTACACCCATCGAGTTCTGCGCCGGCACGGAGCGCATCCGGGCGGAGGATACGAGGACCTGCGAGGGATCATCGAACGGGAGATCCGGGGGACCGCCGCGCTCTACAATGATCTCCATGCCCAGATCGTGTGGGTCGGACATCGATACTGCAAGACGCGCCCCCGCTGCGCCGCCTGTCCGCTGCTGCCCTTCCTGCCCGGCGGAGTGGCGGTTGAAGCGGGAAGGTGAGGGAGCGAGGGAGATCCGCGGGCTCGCGCGGAGCGATGATGGAACAATTGACGACGTTTGACGACGCGCTGGGAATGGTCTTGGACGCCGCCCCGAGGCCAAGGCGGGAGATCGTCGATCTGAAGGACTCCTGCGGTCGCGTCCTGGCCCGCGACATCCGCGCCGATCGCGACCTTCCTCCATTTGATCGAGCCGCTCTCGACGGCTACGCGTTCCGCGTCGGAGGGAAGAGCGAAGGCGAGCCGGTCTGGCCGGTCGTCGGGGAGGTGGCGGCCGGATCGAGGCCGCCGCGCGAGCTGAAGGAAGGCACGTCCATTCGGATCTGGACAGGAGCGCCGGTGCCGCGCGGCGCCCAGGGGATCGTCCCCGTCGAGGAGGCGACGGAGGTCGCGGGCGGAGTGCTCCTCAGCCTGCCCGGGAGCGCCGGCGGGCGAAAGCGCGCGGCCATCGCCCTGCGCGGCGAGGATGCTCGCAGAGGGGATCGCCTTTTCGCCCGCGGGACGCGGTTGCGCCACGCAGCGCTGCCGGTGCTCGCGGCAGTCGGGGTCCACAGGGTCCCGGTGCACGCAAGACCCACGCTCGCGGTGGTCTCCACCGGCGATGAGCTCGTCCCGGCGGCCGGCCGGCCGAGTCCCGTGCAGATCCGAAGCTCCAACGATCTCCTGATCCGCTCGCTCGTCGCCGCCGCGGGAGTCTCGTCGGTCAACGATCTCGGGATCGCCAGGGATGAGCCCGCCCTGCTCAAGAAGGCGCTCGCGCGCGGCCTCGAGGCGGAGATCCTCGTCGTCTCGGGGGGCGTCTCGGCGGGCAGGCTCGACCACGTTCCCGCGGTCCTGCGGGATCTGGGCGTGCGCGTCGTCTTCCACAAGGTCGCGATCCGCCCCGGAAAGCCGCTTCTCTTCGGAGTGAGATCGCTGGCGGGCCGCCGCACGGCGGTCTTCGGCCTGCCCGGAAACCCGGTGGGCGTGCTGGTGACCGCGGTGGAGTTTCTCCTGCCGTTCATCCGCCGGTTCCAGGGGGAGGTTCCCTCGGTCGATCTGCCCTTGCCCGTCCGCATCGAGACAGCGATGCGCCGCGGAGGGGACTTGCTCCACTTCGTTCCTTGCGCGCTCGATGTCGACACGGAGGGCTCGATGCGCGCGCGGGAGATCCCGCTCCGAGGAAGCGGCGACTTCGCCGCGGCGTCTCGGACCGACGCGCTGCTTCGCGTGCCGGGCGACGGCGTGGGGAGGGAAAGCGGATCCGTGCTGACGGCCGACCTCCTGCCTGGAGGCGCGCCACGAGGGGAGGGAAGATGACGCTCGATCCATCCTTCACGCACCTTGGTCCGTCAGGAGCGAAGATGGTCGATGTCACGGACAAGGAGATCACCGCGCGCGGCGCAGTCGCTCGAGCGAGGGTCCGGATTGGAGAGAAGGCCGCCTCGGCGATCGCGTCCGACTCGATCGCCAAGGGGAAAGTGCTGGATGTCGCCCGGATCGCCGGGATTCAGGCGGCGAAGAGAACCTCGGACCTCATCCCCCTCTGCCATCCGCTGCCGCTCGATCTGGTGGCCGTGGATCTGGCGGTCGAGGGCTCGCTCGTCCAGATCAGGGCCGAGGTGCGCTGCCGCGCCCGAACAGGCGTGGAGATGGAGGCCCTGACCGCCGCGGCCGTGGCCGCGCTCACGGTCTACGATATGTGCAAGGCTGTCGATCGGGGGATCGTTGTGGAGGCGGTCTTTCTGGAGGAGAAGTGGGGCGGCAGGGGAGGACCCTACCGCCGCCAGGACGCGGTCTGATCACTTCGAGTCGAGCATCTTGCGCAACCCGTCGGCGAGGCCCTTGTCGATCTCGAGCAGCTTCGTGTATTGCTCCTCGGCATCGATCCTCTTTCCCATCTGCAGATAGAGCCCCCCGAGATTGAAGACGGCCATCCCGTAGGTCGGATTGGCCTCGATGGCCGCCTTCAGAACATCCACGGCCTCCTGCACTCGGCCCAGGCCACCGAGGGCGGCCGCCTTGTTGCTCATGATCATCGCCGACTTCGGAATCGACTTCAGCCCCTCGTCGTAGATCTGCACCGCGACGTCGTAGTTCTTCTGCTGGAAGGCCGACGCGCCGCCCATGAAGTAGGCGTGCTCCCATCTGGGGCGCAGCCGCGCGGCCTCGCGGAAGGCCGCCTCGGCCTCGGGGTACTTCGCCTCTTTGAAGAGCGCCTTTCCCGCCCAGAAACGGATCTCGGGCATCTCCTTGTCGCGTGCCGACGCCAGGTCGAAGAAGGGCTGGGCCGCGGTCGGGTTCTCGTAGGACGTGAGGAAGGCGCGGACCAGCAGCCCCTTGGCCGTCGCAGGATTGAGCCAGTCAGAAGTCCCGATCTCGATCCCGGCGATCGGTGTCGGGGAGGCGGTCTTCTGGAGGAGCGGGAGGATCGACTCCTTCGTGGTCATGTAGTGGAAGCTCCCGGTGGGGTCCGTGATCTTCCCCGTGATCCCGACCCAGCGTCCGCAGTGGTGCATGACGAGGAGCCCCTCCGGGTGCTCGCCCGCCACCGGGACGATTCTCAGCGCGCCCACCTCCATCGGCTCGCCGCATGTGAGCTCGGGCATCGCGTCGGGCATTCCCGGGCCCGGAATGACGCGGATGCGCTCGCTGAACCGCCAGTACATCGTCTGGTCGGCGACTGGTCTCACGGGAATCAAGCCCTTGGCGTCGAGCACCGCGATGTCATTGGCCGCATCCGAGGCGATTAAATCGCTCGCCGTCAGGGAGCCTCCGCCTCGCAATGCGATCTCGAGCCTCTCGGCTCCCTTGAGGGCGCTCAGGCGCACGACCAGGCGGCCCGGATCGCCGAGGAATGTCCCGTACGTCTGACGCAAGGGAGCGCCGCCAGGCCCTTGCACATCCACGAGGGCGACGGCCGGCATGATACCGCTCCAGTCCTGCGTGACCGGGTCCCCGGCGTGGGCGGACGCGGCGAGCATCGCAGCGAGCGCGACAAGGAAGAGAAGGGTCATCCGGAATGCCGGGCGCTTGGGACTATGGAACATCTCAGCCTCCCTGAACTCGATTCGTGTTCGCGATCGTCCACCGAAGAGCGAACCCCATGGATCCGTTTCGGTTCCCGGAACCTATCCGAAGGGCTCCAGAGCATGCTACCATGCTCTGTCTATGTGGGGCTAGAGGTAGCCGCGGCGCACGCCGCCTGGAAGGAAGGAGTCGTCATCGCATGAGCGTTCATGTCGGAATCATGGGATTCGGGCGGATCGGGAGGAACGCCTTCCGCATCATCCAGCAGAGCCATCCGGAGATCGATGTCGTCGCCATCGTCGATGTCGCGGACCCGAAGGCTCTCGAGTACCTGCTCCGCTTCGATACGGTCCATGGCAAGTTCTCCGAGCCGATTTCGGTGAAGGGGAACGCGATGTACCACCGCGCCCGGCAGATCAAGATGCTGACCGCGCGGGAGCCCGGCGAGGTGAGCTGGAAAGACCTCGGCGTCGAGATCGTCATCGAGGCCACGGGCAAGTACCGATACCGTCCCATGCTCGAGAAGCACCTCGACGCGGGCGCGCGCAAGGTCGTCCTGACGGTGCCCCCGCGGGACGAGATCGATGCCGTCATCGTCATGGGGGTGAATGATCACATCCTGACTCCGGAGCATCGGATCGTGTCCGCCGGGTCGTGCACGTCGAATTGCCTGGCGCCGATCGCGCGCGTCCTGAACGACGCCTTCGGGATCGAGAAGGGGCTCATGACGACGGTCCACGCCTACACGAACGACCAGCGGCTCGCCGACGTTCCGCACGAGGATCTGCGCCGCAGCCGGGCGGCCGCCGAGAACATCATCCCGACAACGACCTGGGCGCCGCAGGCGGTCGAGCGCATCCTGCCGGAACTCGCGGGACGCCTGGGCGGAATCGCGATCAACGTTCCGGTTCCGGACGGCTCGGTCATCGACCTCGTGACCTTGATGAGGCGGCCCGTGACGGCGGAGGAAGTCAACGAGGTCGTCAAGAGCGCGGCCCAGTCGGTCTACAAGAACATCATCGAGTATACCGAGGAGCCTATCGTCTCGAGCGATGTGATCGGCAACTCCCACTCGGCGATCTTCGACTCCCTTTCGACCAGCGTCCTGGGCGGCGACCTTCTCAAGACGATCGCCTGGTACGACAACGGCTGGGGATACGCGACCCGCGTCGTCGAAATGGTCGAGAGGCTGGCAAAGCTGTGATGGGGGGGAGGATGAAGTCTCGCATCGCGATCAACGGTTTCGGACGCATCGGACGGGCGATCTTCCGCCTTCTCGCGGACGCGAACGACCTGGAGGTCGTCGCGGTCAACGACATCGCTCCCAATGTCGCTCTCGGCTACCTCCTCAAGTACGACACGGTGATGGGCCGCTTTCGCGGGGAAGTTGCGATCGACGGCGACACCATGCACGCCGGCGGACACAAGGTGCGGATGTTCGAGATCCGCGACCTGGCCGATCTTCCCTGGAAGAGAGAGGGGATCGACTTCGTCATCGAGGCGACGGGGAGGTTCCGGGACCGGGCGTCTCTGGAGAAGCACATCCTGGCAGGAGCCCGCGCGGTCATCCTCACGGTGCCGGCGAAGGATGAGATCGACGCGACGATCGTCGTGGGCGTGAACGACGATCAACTCAAGCCGGAGCACCGGATCGTCTCGAACGCCTCCTGCACGACCAACTGCCTCGCCCCGATCGCCAAGATCCTCAATGACTCGTTCGGGATCGAGAGGGGCTTCATGACGACCGTGCACGCCTACACGAACGACCAGCGTCTCGCCGACGTCCCGCACTCGGACTTCAGGCGCAGCCGGGCCGCCGCGGAGAACATCATTCCCACGACGACGGGCGCCGCCCGCGCCGTCGGCAAGGTGCTCCCGGAGCTGAAGGGGAAGCTCGACGGCATCGCGATGCGGGTGCCCGTGCCGGACGGCTCAACGGTCGATCTCGTCACGGTGATGAGCAGGCCCGTCACCGCCGAGGGCGTGAACGAAGCCGTGCGCAAGGCCGCGGAAGGCCCCCTGAAGACGATCGTCGAGTATGCCGACGGCGCGATCGTCTCGAGCGACGTGATCGGCAATCCGCACTCCGCGATCTTCGATGCCGCCCTCACGGGCGTCGTCGGAGGCACCTACCTCAAGACCGTGGCCTGGTACGACAACGAGTGGGGCTACTCCTGCCGCGTGGTCGATCTGCTGCGGAAGATGATGAAGCTGTCCCAGTAGGCGCTCTGTGGAGGATCGATCGATTCGCAGGCGAGCTCTGAAGGGCCGAGGCCGGCGGCGGCGCGGAGCCGAGTCCTCGTGAGTTCCGCCATGCCTCGACGGGACAGGCGCGACTGGGCGCGAATCGCGCTCTGGCTCGTCGGCGCGACGATGGGATACAACGTTCTCGAAGCGGCGATCGCTCTCTGGTCGGGGATCGCCGCCCGCAGCGTCGCCCTGGTCGGCTTCGGCCTCGACAGCGTGATCGAGTGCAGCGCCGCGGTTCTGCTCTTCTGGCGCCTCTCGAAGGAGGCGCGCGGGGGAAAGCGCGAGGAGATCGAGGCGGCAGAGCGGCGCGTGCGACGCTTCGTCGGAGCCACCTTTCTTCTTCTTGCCGTCTACGTTCTGGCGCAGGGGATCTGGACGCTGATCGGGCGCGACGCTCCCGAAGAGAGCGTCGTCGGCATCGTCCTGGCTGCCGTCTCCCTCGTCGTCATGCCGCTCGTCGCCTGGGGGAAGCTCCGCGCGGCCCGGGAGATCGGGAGCGCTGCCCTGCGCGCCGAAGCGAAGGAGACTCTGGCATGCTCCTATCTCTCCTTCACGCTCCTGCTCGGTCTCGTCGCCAACGCGGCCGCGGGCGCGTGGTGGGCGGATCCGGTGGCGGCTCTCCTCATGGTCCCCTGGCTGGTGCGGGAGGGGCTCGAGGGGGTGCGGGGGGAGGATTGCTGCTGCGGAGCGTGAGCTCCCGCGCAGCGAATCCGAGGGAATCGGCCGGGTAGCCGTCCCCAGCATCGAGGACCACGATCTCGCACTCCGCCCGGAGCCCGCGCTCAGGAATCGATGCCTGGATCGTGTGCGGACCGGGCCTGATCTGCCAGAACAGACGGTGGACTCCGCGCGTCGCCCCATGCGCTTCGCCGTCGATCCGCCAGATGACGCGGGACCGCGCGGGGGCTTCCGCCTCCAGCGCGAGCTGCTGCTGGTCCGCGGGAAGCGTCGGGTCCGCGGCGATGACGGCGCCATCGACCGGTCTGCGGATGGCGAAGAGGATCTCCTCGCGGCCGCCGTCCCGTTGCGGCCCATCGAGGGCGCGGCACGTGCCGCTTCCGCAAAGGCACGGCGTCGCCTTCTCCGGAGGTCTCGGGAGCCCTCGATCCTCCTGCCAGAACGAGAATCGCTCGGGAAGCACGGCGAAGACGGCACGCCTCACGCGCGAGCGGGGAGTGCACGATCGGGCGAGCAGGCCGGTGGACGCATCGACCCTGTAGCCGGCGTGGGCCGCGCAGATGGGCAGAGGCGGATCGGCGCGACGGAACGGGCTCCAGTCCGCGTGGGGACAGTCCGATCCCGCCCCGCACCCTGAGAGAGGGCAGACCGCGCGCTTCTCGACTCCGTCCGGGATCGGGAAGGGCGGGGACGGCTCGGCCGCCTCGAGCGCCTCGAGAATCGATCTCGCCACGAGCGCCGGGCCCTCGGTGCCGGTGACGCGATCGGTGGCCGTGCCGTCGGGGTTCCCCATCCAGACAGCCACGGTGTGCCG
Source organism: Candidatus Eisenbacteria bacterium (assembly GCA_016867495.1). NCBI lineage: Bacteria > Candidatus Eiseniibacteriota > Candidatus Eiseniibacteriota bacterium. The sequence goes on from VGJL01000055.1 coordinate 12,398, forward strand.
GGCGGTGTAGAGGACCGCCCAAGCGTCGCGCCAATCGGAGGAGGTCCCCGTCTTCGCCGCCACCTCGCGCGACATCTCCAGAGGGCCGCCCCTTCCGAAGGCGGCCGCCCTCGCCGCCGGATCGGAAAGGATCTCGCTCACCCAGGAGCAGGCGATCGGATCGATGGCGTGACGCCTTCGAGGGGACGGCGCCAACCGTTCCCGTCCACTCCGATCCCTGGTGGAGAGGATCGCCGCGGGCTCGATCCAGGTTCCGCCGCGCGCAAGGGTCGCATAGGCCGCCGCCAGATCGAGAAGGGACACTTCTCCGGCGCCGAGCGTGAGTCCCAGTCCCAGCCGGTCGATCTCTTCCGCGCGCGCCAGGCCGACGTCCACGAAGTGCCTCGCCACGTTCTCCGAACCGGCCAGGCCGAACGCCTCGACCGCGGGGACGTTCCATGAGTTGGCGAGCGAGAGGCGCGCGGAGACCGGTCCCGAAAACCCGCCGGCGTAATTGCGCGGCGCGAATATTCCCGTCGCGTCCTCATAGCTTGTCGGGACGTCGCCCAGGATCGTCGAGGGACGGATCGGCCCGGTGAAGGCGGCGGCATAGGTGAACGGCTTCACGGCGCTGCCGGGCTGGCGCGGAGCGAGCGCGGCGTTCACCTGGCCCGCCTCGGGGGAGTCATAGGAGATCGACCCGACCATCGAGCGGATGGCGGCGGTCTCCGTATCGAGCACGACGACGGCGCCCCCCGAGCACCGTCCTGCGAGGAGGCGTGATCGATCGAGGAGGGCGCGCTCGGCCTCGGCTTGGATGCGCAGGTCGATGCTCGTTCGGATCTCGCTGGGAGCGGCTCCGATGCTATCGGCCAGCGCGATCGCCCAGTCGATGAAGTGCGGCGTCCGCCTTGGCGGGGCGGGCGCGAGGGCCAGCGCCGAGGCCTCCGCCCGCTCGGCGGCGTCGGGCTCGAGCCATCCGAGATCTCGCATCCTGTGGAGAAGACGGTTCCGTGCCCGAATCGCCGTTGTAGGAAAGCGGTGCGGGTCGTATCGGCTCGGGGCGCGCGGCAGGACGGCGAGCAGAGCGGCCTCGGAGGGGGAGAGCACGGCCGGCGGTTTCCCGAACAGGCGACGGGAGGCGGCTGCAACGCCCTGCAGCCGTGGGCCGTATGGGGCTCGGTTCAAGTAGATCTCGAGGATCTGTTCCTTGGTGAGGCGCGCCTCGAGAACCATGCTCCAGTAGATCTCCTGAAGCCTGCCGGCGAGACCGCGTGGCTGGCCGCGCGTGACGCGGACCGCCTGCATCGTGAGAGTGGAGGCTCCTCGGAGCGGGCGGCCCCGGAACGGACCGCGCCAGACGGCGCGGGCGAGGGCGAGCGGGTCGATCCCGGGATGCCGGAAGAATCGGCGGTCCTCCGCGGCGAGCGCCGCCCGGATGAGGAGCGGATCGATCTCCGCGAGCGAGATCCTGTTCCGGAAGGGGCCATCGCCTCCCGGCCGCTCCCCGAGAAAGACGCCGCTTCGATCCTTGACGACGATCGAGGAGGGGATCTCCCGGAGCGACCAGTCCGGCAGCTCGGCGCATCGGGGCAGGATGAGCGCCGCGCAGCCGGCCAGAGCCGCCGCTCCGAACAGGAACAGGACCGGCCGCGCGAGAACTGTCGCAGTGAACGGAAGCAGGACCGGCCGCGAGAGAGCGAATCGCTTTCTGCCGCGACCGCCGAGCGGATGTCTCCTGTCTGAGCCGGACACGCCCTCACTCCCTCCCGCGCGTCACGCTGACCGTTCTCGATCCGCTCGTCGCGTAGATCTCCGGGCTGTAGAGGATCTCCATCCTCGCCCCCGGCGTGCCGTAGGTTCCCGACACGGTCGCGATCGCCGGATAGTAGACGTGATAGACGCCGGCGCGGACGTTTTCCGCGAAGAGCCGGACCGTCCGATCGCGCAGCTCGCGGTGGACGATCGGAAGAGCCATCGTCA
>VGJL01000056.1 GCA_016867495.1 Candidatus Eisenbacteria bacterium
GGAGCCCGGGCGCGTGATCTGGACAGACTACAGCTCAGTGGGCGGTCAAACCCATGGGCTGATTCTCGACCTGCCCACAGGAGCTGTCCTTCCCGAGGAGGTCTTTTCGGGGCCTCCTCTCGTGAAGCCGGATGATGTGGCCTTTCTCCCGGGGGGGAGGATCGCGGTGCTGGATCGACTCAGTCAGCCCCGAGGCCCCGATGCGGCACGGGGCGGCCTCTACGCCGTCGATCCCTGGGCGGGCTCCGTCGATACGCTCCTTGCCGTGGCGGACCATCCCGAGTTGCGCTTTCCGACCGGACTCGCCTACGGCAGAACCGACGAGCTTCTCCTCGTCGACAAGGACGCGAACCCGATGGGTTACCCGGGACGGCCGGGCGCGGTCTATTCCTTCGATTTGCAGAGTCGTACGCTGCGCCTCCTCGCGGCGAGCGACAAGTTCGTCGAGCCTTCGGATGTGATCCTCGAATCGACCGGGTCGGTCCTGATCGTGGACTACGAGGCCGACCCATCCGGGACGCAGCCGCGATCAGGCTGTCTCTTCGAGATCGATCCACTGAGCGGCGCGGTCACGCCCGTCCCTCATCAGGCGTACACGTTCGTCGATCCGATCGGCCTCGCGGAGGGACCTCTCCGACGCGTCTATGTCGTGGACATCAGCGCGAACCCGCGCGCTCTTCCTCAGAACACAGGAGCGGTCTTCCAGGTCATTCGAGAAGCGGGCAACCTCACGGTGCTGCTCTCGGCGGACACTCTGTATGCCGATCCGACGGACATCCTGGTCGAGGACAGCGGCAGAATCATCGTCTCGGACCGCGAGAGCGATCCCTTTGACTTCGGGCCGGGCGACCATGGAGCGCTCCTCTCGTTCTTCCCCCACTCCGGCCCTGTCAGCGTCTACGCGGGGCACGGGACGCTGCGGGGTCCCGAGGGGCTTGCCCTGTTCCGGGAGGGTAGCCTGTCCGTCAGTTCGCTGGACCTTGCGGACATCAACGGCCCCCCGGCCCTCCCCGGGGATTCCCTTCGGTTCGAGGTCTTGGTGTCGAACGCCGGGCCGGCCCGGATCGAGAGCGCCATGGCGAGCCTCTACGTCTCAGATCGGTTGAGCCTGATCGCCGTCGAGGGGAGCCCCGGCATCGGTCTGGACCCCCGCGCTGGCGGGCTGACGTGGCTCGGCGATCTGGAGCCCGCCGAAACCGCCCGCGTGGGCGGCTGGGCCCGCATCAACGACGATCTGGTCTTCGGCGAGCGCATCTTCGGATACACGAGGATCGCGGGGCCCGGCGCGCCGGCCCCGGACACGGCGGGGCTGCGCGGCGTGACCTACCTTGGACCTGGCGATGTCGTCCTGGTCGATCTCAACGCCGATCTCGGCGCGGGCACGGCGCGCGGAACGCTCTTCTTTCTCCGCGAGGGGGAAGGCGAGACAACCCCGATCATCTCGGCGGATCCCAGCTGGTTCGATCCTACGGCTGTCGAGTACGAGGGGCCCGGGAGACTGCTCATGGCGGATCCCTCCGGGGCGGGCGGCGGGCGGATCTTCTCCGTCGACTACCTGAACGGGACTTCGCGGATCTGGATCAGCGATCCCCGTCTCGGCACGCCTGTCGACCTCTGCATGACGAGAGGAGGCGATCTCCTGATCGTCGATCAACTCGCGTCTCTGCAGAATCCGACCGGCCAGCGGCCGGCCATCTTCATCAAGCGCGCGGGCCAGAGCGGGCTCAGCGTGTTCACCGATCATCCGGCGCTCGCTGCCCCGGATCAGCTCGCGGAGGACGATCTCGGGCGCCTCTGGCTGGTCGACAGCCAGGCCGATCCAAACGGCCTCCAGCACGGTTCAGGCGCTCTGTTCAGGATCGATGCCCAGACGGGAGCCCTGGCGGACACTCTCCAGTTCCGCGAGTTCGTCCGTCCCACCGGCGTCGTCGTCTGGCCAGAGGCGGGCTTGGCGGTCGTCGATGGCAGGGCGCGTCAGCTCGGGCCGATCGGAACCGGCGTGATCTTCCAGGTGGACCCGGACCGCGAGACGCTCGGGGTGAGAATCGAGGATCCGAGATTCAGGTTGCCTAGAAACGCGGCCTTCACCCTTGGGGGCGATCTCTGGATCGTGGACGCGATCGCGCGCGACGATGCTCTGCCCGGCGCCCCCGGGACTCTCTTCAGCTACAGTCCGGAGTCGGGTGAGATCAAGACGGTCGCGCAGTCGCCGGACTATGTGACCCCGGCGGACCTCTACATCGTTCCCGGGCCGACGCCCCGCTTCTACTCGTACGACGTGGAGGATCTCGATGGGCCACCCGTTGAGCCGGGCGACGAAGTGCGCGTCACCGCTCGAATCGGCAACAGCGGCCCCGTCGAGACTCGCGGGGTCGCCTACACCGACACCCTGCCCGCGTGGGTTGTCCTGGACCCCGAGACGATCAGGTACGAGGCGGGCACTCTCCAGCTCTTGCCCGAGCTGGGGGTCATTGTCTGGAATGTCGATCTCGGATCCGAGACCTCGTACACCATCACCTATGAAGGAAGGGTCCGGCCGGAGGCGCCGCAAGGCCTCGAAATCCTCTTCCGGTCCCATCTGCGGACGGCGGAGGGAGTGCACCGGGTCCGCAAGGCGAGCAAGAGGTTGCCGGTCTTCTTCGAGGAAGAGTACCTCTATCTCGTCGACTCCGATTGCGATCCGTTTCGATTCGGCAAGACCGTGGGCGCCCTCTGGAAGATCCACCTCCGCACCGGGAACACCGTGACGATGGCATCCAGTGAATCGATGGTCGAGCCCGTGGCCTGCCTGATGATGCCCTCGAGCCCGCCCGAGCTTTTCATCGTTGATGAGCTCGCGAATCCTCGGGGACATGCGGTGGGGAGGGGAGCGCTCTGGAGACTGCTCCCCCTTGAGTCGGCAATCGAGGTCGTGAGCGCAGAGCCGACCTTCAGGAATCCGCTCACGGCCATTCCGATCGGCGACCACGAGCTGTTGCTTCTGGACGGGCTCGCGAACCCGTTCAACCTCCCCGCGCGCTTCGGGCCGGGGGCGATCTACCACGTCGACACGCTCACCCGGGAGACGACCCCCTACCACAGCGACACCCTCTTCGTCTCGCCCAAGGACATCCTGCTCGACGGACGGGGCGGCCTGCTCGTGATCGATGCGGAGGCCGACCCTGGTGGCTACGGATTCCGTGGCGGGGCCGTCTTCCGGCTCGACCTCATCCGGAAGCAGGTCACGGTCTACTCCGCCTCTGCGGACTTCAGGGGCCCGGTCGCCGCGACGATCGGCCCTGACGGGGCGCTCTACGTCCTCGATCGAGATGCCGTGGCGTTCGAGGGGACGATCGCGCGCGGGGTCGTCTGGCGGATCGACCGGATGGGAAACGCGGCACTCTTCACGGCGTCTCAGTTCTTCCGGCGTCCCGTCGACCTCGCATTCGACTCCAGCGGCAACCTGATGGTTTCGGATGAGATCGCGGATCCGGCGGGCTACGGGGAGCAACACGGAGCGGTCTTCAGGAGGAGGGGATCCTCCCCATCGTTCGATGTCTTCCTCGCGAGCAAACGGACCGCCTCGCCGGCCGGGTTCTTCATCCGCGAGGGGCTGACCCCCCTGGGTTTGTCGGATCTGGAGGCGGAGGCGGCGGACGAAGGCATTCTCCTGCGCTGGAGGGTCGGAGAGGGGCAATTCGACGGCTTCGTCATCCTGCGGGCGAGCGGCTCCGATCCGGCCGATGAGGATTACGCGCCGCTCAACCTCGATCGTTTGGTCCCAGGTATGGGGCCCTACGAGTACCTCGATGAGGAGATCGAACCCGGCACGGCCTACGCGTACAAGATCGCGGCTGTGCTTCCAGGGGGTGGCTCGCGTCTCTACGGCCCCGTCCATGCCGTCGCGACGGCGGGCCGGCCGTTCGCTCTGCACGCCGCGGCGCCCAATCCGACCCGTGGCTCGACGAGCATCCGGTACAGCCTGCCTCGCAAGGGAGACGTGAGGCTGCAGGTCTTCGACCTGGCGGGCCGCCGAGTTCGCGTCCTGCATGATGGACCGGCCGGCGGCGGGACGAAGGTTCTCGTCTGGGATGGGACGAACGAGCAGGGGCGCGCGGTTGCGAGCGGCGTCTACTTTCTCAGGCTGACCTGGAGGGATCGCTCCGCGAGCGGTCGCGTCGTCCTGCTTCGCTAGCGTCTCCTGGGGCCGAAACCAGATCCGAGGTGCGCTCATGAGACAGCGGGGTCCCGTCCACTCATCGATGGCGCTTGTGCTCGCGCTGATCCTCTCCGCGCCAGCCGCCGGCGGGGGAGTTTCCCGCCTCGCCGCGCCCGAGCGGGACGGCGCCTGGACGCTGGTCGCGCCCTCAGGGGCCGTGTCGATGACCGTCGAGCTGATCGACGGAAGACTCCAGTACTCGGTCGCGCGCGCGGACACGGCGGTCCTGGAACGCTCCAATCTGGGGATGGCGAGGGCCGATACGGAGTTCGAATCGGGTCTCGAGCTGGCGTGGGCGTCGACGCCAATCGTGGTCGACGAGGACTACACGGTTCCGCATGGAAAGGTTTCCCGATCGCGGGTCCGCGCGGTTACGCAGTCCATCGAGTTTCGAAATCCCTCCGGCCATCGGATGCAGCTTGCCTACCGGGTCAGCGATGACGGAGCGGCCTTTCGCTACAGGTTTCCGGAAGCCTCGGGCGTTCTCCACACAGTGACGGACGAGCTGACGACCTTCCGCATCGCCGCAAACGGCCGCGCGATCCTGCAGCGGCGTTGGCCCGAGTCGATCCACGAGATCGTTCCCACGGAGAGTCCGCCGAGCAGCTTCGGAGGCTGGGCCCTGCCGATTCTCTTCGATCTCGGCCACAGTTGGGTGATGCTGGGGGAATCCGACGTGGATGGGTCGTTCTGCGCGGCGCAGATCGACATCGGCGCCAGAACCCGGGAGTACCGCGTCATCCTTCCGAGCAACAACTACGGCACTCGGGAGCCGAGCTGGACGCTGCCGTGGGAAATGCCCTGGAGGGTCGTGATCGTAGGGCCAAATGCCGGAGCGGTCATCGAGTCCAACCTCGTGAACGACCTTGCTGATCCTTGCGCCCTGCCCGACGCCAGTTGGATCCGACCGGGCCGCGCGTCCTGGCATTGGTGGTCGGGCGCCTCGATAGGCAATATGGCCACGCTCGAGGCATACGTCGATCTCGCGCAGTCGATGGCGTGGGAGTACTCGCTTGTCGACGCTGACTGGGACGACTATCACTCCGAGGCGGCCATGCAGGGGCTCATCGACTATGCGGCAGCTCGAGGAGTGGGCGTCTTCCTCTGGTACAACTCGGCGGGGCCTCAGAACGGCTTCACCTTCAGCCCGCGCGATCGACTGTGGGACCCCGCCGTGCGGCGGGCCGAGTTCGACAGGCTGGCGTCATGGGGCGTCGCCGGGGTCAAGGTCGACTTCTTCGACAGCGAGAAACAGATCATGATCCGGCACTACCTTGGCATACTGGAGGACGCGGCCGAGCGCGGCCTGCTCGTGTCCTTCCACGGGAGCACCCCGCCGCGAGGATGGTCCCGCACCTGGCCCAACATGGTGACGACCGAAGCAGTTCGGGGCGCCGAGTACTACAAGTTCAATCCGGACTTCCCCGCCGATGCCCCGCTCCACAACGTCAGAGTCGCCTTCACGCGCAACGTGGTCGGTCCGATGGACTACACCCCGGTGACTTTCAGCGACAACACGTACGCTCATCTCACCTCCAACGCCCATGAGCTGGCTCTTTCGGTCGTCTTCGAATCTGGGCTGGTCCATCTGGCCGACAGGATCTCTTCGTACAAGTCCCAGCCGCAGGTGGTCCAGGACTTCCTCTCGGATCTGCCGGTCGCCTGGGATGAGGTTCAGTTCATCGAGGGCGATCCCTCCACCCACGTTCTTCTCGCGCGGCGCAAGGGAGCCCTCTGGTATCTGGGCGGTCTGAACGGCGCCGAGTCGCCCCGCAGCGTGAGCGTCGATCTCACGCCCTTCGGCTACGCGGGTGGAGGCTTCCGCATCAGCGATGGACTCACGCCCCGGACCTTCTCCACCGGTCCGATCGAGGGAACGAGCCTCGCCCTCACGATCCCTCCGCGGGGCGGGTTCGTGGCTCGGTTCCCGGGCGCGCCCTCTGGGATCGCGCTCGATTGGATCGGGGATCCGCTTAGGCGGGCGGAGGATCGCTCGGGCATCTTCATCGATCGGATCTGTCCGAACCCCTTCACAGGCTCGACGCTGATCGCCTACACCCTTCAGTCTGGAGCCGCGGTCCGTTTGGCGGTCTACGCGCCTTCCGGCCGGAGGGTCCGCGCGCTGGTCGATGCTCGGCAGACTGCCGGACGGCACGCTGCGATCTGGGACGGCAGGGACGAGGGGGGCATGTCCGCGCCCTCCGGCGTCTATTACTTCCGCCTCGCGGCAGACGGCGAGGTTGCGACCGGGAGCGCCCGCCGACTTCGCTAGAGCGGCTTGATTGCGGCTGCATCGAGTCGTGTTTGGGCTGAAACTGTCGCGTCGCCGACGGCCCGATGTCGACTCCGGGACGCCTGTAGCGGGGGCTGGCACTTCCCAATGCGCTGCATCTGGTTGGCTGTCAGCAGGGGCGCCTCTGCCGGCACATCTCTGGCTCGAAGCGACTCCGTGTCCCATCGCGCGCGCAAGACGGACCGGATGAGGCCGGCCAGGCACTCCAATCAGGGGAAGCGGCCAAGTCCTCGCCTGCGCCTCATCGACATCCTTCGCGCAAGGCGTGCCTTTCTTGCGGGACGTGTGAGCGACGCGCTCGTGATCTACGAGGATCTCCGCTTTGCGGGCTGTCTTGATCCGTTGGCGCGCGGCGACATCGAGGAGATCATCCTCCTGCTCGATCGCGCTGTCGCATGCGAGCCGGGAATGCTCCCTCTCGGCGCGAGGCTTCGGTCGAGGCTTGCGAGGATTCTCGAGGGGGCGGAAAGCGGGAGGACGTCACCTCGTCGCGCGGGTGCTCCAGGATGAGTCGAACGGGCCGATTCGCCGATCGACTCTGCGCGGCCTCATGAGGGGAAGGAGGATCAGTCCTCCAACCAGCCCCCCGACATGCGCGAACCAGGCGACTCCTCCCGTCGCGCCCCGGGCTCCGATGCCTTGGAGAACCTGGATCAGGAGCCAGATCCCGACCCACAGAATCGCGGGGACCCGGACGACCGAGATGTAGAAGAGAAGAAGGACCAGCGTGTGGATGCGGGCGCGCGGGAAGAGGAGCGCGTAGGCGCCGAGAATGCCTGAGACGGCTCCCGAGGCCCCGACCGTCGGGATCGTGCTGCCCGGTTGGGTGAATGTGTGGACCATCCCCGCCATGATCCCGCAGAGGAGATAGAAGGCGAGAAACCGGAGCGATCCGAGCGCGTCCTCGACGTTGTTGCCGAAGATCCACAGGAAGAGCATGTTTCCGGCCAAGTGGAGCGGGCCCCCGTGGAGGAACTGGGAGGTGACCAGCGTGAGCGCGGGCGGGAGTCCAGGCGACTCGCTCCCGCCGCCCAGGCGAGCCGGGACGAGGGCCGCCTGGTGGAGGAGAATCGCGGAGGCTTCCTGGGGAAGCAGCCACTGCCAGATCGACACGATCACGTTCGCGGCGATGAGAGCCACGGTCATCCATGTTCTCGCGTAGGTCGGATTCTCGTCTCGCAGGGGCAGCATCGCCGCTAGCTTGTCACAACTCGATCGCCGGCGGCCAGGCGGGCGCCACACGTCGGTACAGCCCGGCCCTCCCGCTGTACCGGCAGGGACAGCCCGGCGGGGAGGCCGCCGCCCCCGGTCCCCGGTGCCGCGGGATGGTCTCCCTAATCCGTTTTCCCGCATGCGACTATGGGGACGGATGTCCAGGTTGAATCTGGCACGGCGCTGGCTTTGTTCGGTAGGCGACCGCGAGACCCGCTCTCCTCCAGGCGAGGGGAGTCAGCTGTAAGGGGCCATGAGAGAGAGGTGACGACATGATTCGGATCCATTCGATCAGCGGGTTGGCGCTGACCGCGATCCTCGGCATGCTGCTTGTCGCCGGATGCGGCACGGAATCGACCAAGCCATCCGGCGGGCAGCCGTCGATCAACGAGACGCCGAACCTGGATGATGAGTTCGGGGGCCTTACCACGAGCAGCGAGCAGCCCGCTTTCGGCGACGAGACCCTGGCGGCCAGCGGAGCTTCCGAATCAGCGATCGACGACGAGATGGCGCGCGATCCTGTGATCGAGAGGTGGACTGACTCCGACTCGGCCCGCGTCTACGCGGTGAGCCTCGCATGGGGGATCCTCGACCGCGATCCGTCGGCAGGCGGATCGATCTCGGGCGACAGCGCGATCGCTGAAGCGACCGACTGGACGGGCTACGTCGCGGTCAACAGAGGGGGCATCGTGCTCAGCTCGACGATCGCCTTCGAACCGGACGATCGGATCGTCAGGCCACGGACCGACAGGCGGCGTCTCGACTGGATCAGCCACACGAGCGTCAGCTTTGACGGCGTCAGATGCATCGTGATCCAGCCGCTCCCCGAGGGCGAAACAGGAGAGGGAGACTCGCTCGTCGTCGCCGCCGGCGCTCACAGATGGGAGTTCCCCGTCGACGACCTGGCCGATCTCGAGCGGATCGAGGAGGTCGATCAGCTCGGCAACAAGCTCGCGATCCGCTCCTTCCTCGTGGAGCGCGGCGCGTGCGGCAAGGGCTGGCTGGCGGGCGCGTGGCTGGCGCCGGCGGATCCCGACTCGATGGGCCTCTTTCGCGGCCGGTGGGTCAGCAGAGCCGGCACGCTCGCGGGCTATGTGAGAGGCCACTTCGGAGTGAACAGAGAAGGACGAAGAGTCCTCTTCGGGAAGTACATCGATGAGTCCGGGACCTTCAAAGGCCTCCTTCGCGGGACCTGGGACAGGGTCGGCAGCGAAGAGAGGCCTCAGCGTGGACCCCGTGCGCGGTCCTTCGGGTCGTTCCGCGCCGAGATTCTCGATGAGGATGGGAGTGTCACAGGACACGCCCGCGGCCACTGGAGGGCGACCCCGGGAGCGGGAGAGGGGTACTTCGACGGCAGGTGGGTCAAGGGCTGCTTTGCCCCCTGACGGCGCCATCTGAATCCGGGCCGCGCCCGGGGAGCCCAATTCCCCTCGGGATCAAGGCCGGCTCGATCGGGGGGAGCCCGCCCTGAGGGTTCCCCCTTCGGCCTTTTCTCGCCTCTCTGATCCACGCCTCCCAGACGCTACGATAGGGCGAGACCGGACAAGAGGGCGAACCGAGTCGAATCGGGCGACGGCATCGCGGCGCCTCGGTCCGCCTCGATGCGGCGTTCGGGCGCATCCGGGATCAAGGAGCGGAGAGGGAGCGATCCGTCTTGGGCAAACGAGCGCAATGGCCGGCGGAGCCGAGGCAGTATCACTGGATCGTCGACGGCCACAACGCGATCTTCGCGCACCGCGACCTGGAAGCGATGCAGATCGCCGGCCAGCGCGCGGAGGCGAGGCGCCGGTTGGAGGAGATGCTCGAGCCGTTCGCGAGACGGCACGATCTCAAGATCCAGGTCGTCTACGACGGCAATCGCACGGATCGCAATCCGGACAGCAAGCGAGGAGGCCGTGTCTCAACGATCTACAGCCTCCTGCCGGAACAGGCGGACGACAGGATTCTCCTCATCGTATCCTCCAGGGTCGCGCGGGGAGAGAAGGTCGCCGTGGTGAGCTCCGACCGCGCGACGCTCGGCGCCCGACTTCCGGCCGGCGTGCTGCGCATCGAGGCGGACGAGTTCCTCCGCCGGCTGCGGGAGGACAGGCCACGGAAGGAGGGGGAGCGGCCGGAGGGCGACTTCGGCGACATCGAACGGCACTTCCTCGATCTTGACGAACAGCGCGGGACTGCCAGCGACGCGCCCCCGGCGAAGGGGCGAGGCAACGGAGAGGGGAGGCGGAAGTGAGGGGCGAAGTCACCATCGATCTGACAGGGGTCATGGCCGAGGAGATAGGCGCGGCGCACGGGCTGTCGGAGGCCGATCTCCGGCGGATCGAGCCGGATCTGGTCCGGGTAGCGTCCGAGATCGCGGACTTGAGGCGCCGGGGGATGCTCGAGGTTCTCGATCTCCCAAGCGTGCGGGAGGACCTGGACCGCATCGCGGAGGCGGCGGTCAAGAGCCACGGCTTCCGCAACTTCGTGCTGCTCGGGATCGGCGGCTCATCTCTCGGAGCGAGGGCCATCTTCGAGGCCTGCCTCTCGCCGTTTCACAACCTCGCCCCCGAGGGGGAGCGCGGGGCGCCCCGGTTGTTCGTTGCGGAGAATGTCGATCCGGACAGCCTCGACTCGCTCATGAGGGTCGCGCCTCCGGAGGAGACGCTCTACAACGTGGTCAGCAAATCGGGTACGACCGTGGAGACGATTTCGCAGCTTCTGGTCGTGTGGGATCGACTGGCCTCCTCGGTCGGGAAGAGGGCGGCCGAGCACCTCGTGATCACGACCGACCCGGAGAGGGGATTCCTGCGGCGGCTGGCGAGCGAGCTTGGCATCCGATCCTTCGGCGTTCCTCCGGGAGTCGGGGGGCGTTTCTCGGTGCTGACGCCCGTCGGCCTCTATCCCGCCGCCGTCGCGGGCGTCGATCCTCTGGAGCTTCTCGATGGCGCGGCGCAGATGGATGAGCGATGCCGCGACAATGGGTGGCGACAGAACCCGGCGCTCGCCCTGGCCGGAGTCCACTACGCCTTCGACAGGTTGAAGGGCAAGGGAATCACAGTGATGATGCCCTACGCGGACAGTCTCCGCTCGTTCGCCGAGTGGTTCTGCCAGCTCTGGGCCGAGAGTCTGGGGAAGCGGACGAACCCGGCTGGCGACCCCCGCGCGCCGGTCGGACAGACCCCCGTGCGTGCGCTCGGGGCAATCGATCAGCACTCCCAGCTCCAGCTCTATGTCGATGGGCCCAACGACAAGCTCTTCTCCATCGTCGCCGTCCACAGGCACCGCGCCGAGGTGCGGATACCCGAGACGACCTTGCCGGGGGTGCGGGAAGAAGGCCTGGGACACATCCCGGGGCATGGTCTGGACGAGCTGCTGTCCGCTGAGAGATCGGCGACAGAGATGGTCCTTCTGGGAAGCGAGCGCCCCGTGCTTGTCGTCGATCTCCCGGAGGTCTCGGCCTTCTCGCTTGGGCAGATGTTCTACCTCTATGAGTGGGCTACAATTGCGGCGGGGATGCTGTACCATGTGAATCCGTTCGACCAGCCGGGCGTGGAGGAAGGGAAGTTGTTGACCCACGCCGCGATGGGAAGGAGCGGGTCGGAGAAGCTCGCTGAGAGGATCCGGTCCCACCGCCAGCGGCCCGACCGCCACCGGATCCGATGACGCATGAGAATCCGTTGAAGGAGGAAACGATGCTGGTTCGCTCGAGGCGCTTGTGGGTAGTGGCGGGTCTTCTGGCCGTTCTGAGCGCGTCGGGCCTCTTCGCCACGGTCTTCGCCGCAGACGAGGACAGGGATCCCGTCCAGGAGGAGAAGGAACTGCGGGAGCAGCTGGCGAAGAGCCCCAACGACCCGGAACTCCACTTCAAGCTGGGAAACGCGCTCTACGACCAAGGGAAACGCCCCGAGGCACAGGCCGAGTTCGAAAACGCGATCACTCTGAAGCCGGACCATGTCAAGGCGCTCGTCAACCTAGGCGTCGTCATGAACGAGAATGGCTACTCGGAGGAAGCGCTGCCCTACTTCGACAGGGCGATCGCCCTCGCCCCGAAAGATATCACCGTCCTCTGCAACAAGGGGCAGGCTCTCTACGCCCTGCGCCAGTACCCCAAGGCCATCGCGCTCTATCAGGAGTCGATCCGTCTCGAGCCCCGCAATCAGCTCCCTCACTATCTCCTGGGTGTCGCTTTCGCGGACGCCGGGATCTACCGGGAAGCGATAGAGGAGTGGAGGAGGGTTGTCGAGATCGACCCCAGGAGCGAGGCGGGCATCACGGCCGCGGAGGGGATCAAGGTGCTTCAGGAGCTGCTCCCCCAAACTGGGCAAGCGCAGGAGCCCGCCAAGGCCAAGTAGGGGGGCGTTCGGTCCTCCGGATGCCCTCCGGGCAGACGGAGAACCATAGCGGCACCGAGTCATGCGCATCATGGTTGCCATGAGCGGCGGCGTGGACAGCGCGGTCGCCGCCTACCTGCTGCACCGCGCGGGCCACGAGGTCGTGGGGGCGACCTTGCGCCTGTTCTGCTACGAACGGGGAGAAGTCCCCGACAGGCCCTGCTGCGACGAGAACGCGGTTCTCGAGGCGCGGTGGAGCGCCGAGAGAATCTCGATTCCTCACATGGTCATCGACTTCAAGGAGACGTTCCATAGAGAGGTCGTAGAGGACTTCGTGTCGGAGTACGGATCCGCGCGGACTCCGAACCCCTGCATCCGATGCAACACCCACGTCAAGTTCGGGCCTCTTCTGGAAAGGGCGGAGCGGATCGGTTTCGATGCGGTCGCGACCGGGCACTACGCGCGGCGTGACCGCCCCCCTCCATCCGAGATGGGCTGGGCGCTCTACCGCGCGCGCGATCGATCGAAGGACCAGAGCTATGTCCTCTGGGGAGTCCGGGCCGACCATCTGGACAAGTGCCTCTTCCCGCTCGGTCGGGCACGCAAGGCGGCCGTTCGACGTCTTGCGCGGAGGCTGGGGCTGCGCTCATGGGATCGGCCCGAGAGCCAGGATATCTGCTTCGCGCCGACGGAGGGGCACTTGGCGTTCCTCGCCGAGCGCCTGCCCGAGGACCATCCGATGCGCCGGCCGGGCCCCGTGCGCCACTCCGCGACGGGAGCCGTCGTGGGCGAGCACGCAGGACTGCTCGGCATGACTGTGGGGATGCGCCATGGGCTGCCTCGGGGAGGGCCAGGTCGGCTCTACGTTGTCCGGCTCGATCCCGGATCCCGAACGCTTTGGGTCGGCCCCCGCGAGGCCTGCCGCGAGCGCGGGCTCATCGCCGACCAGACGAATCTTCTCGCGCCGCGTGAGGTCGTTGAGGGGGAAGGTGTGCGCGCGCAGATTCGCTACCGACACGATGCGGTCCCCTGTTCCGTCCGGGTCACGGGAGATCGATGGGAAGTCGTCTTCGACGAGTCTGAAGTCGGCGTGGCTCCGGGTCAGTCCGTCGTTCTCTATCGCGACGAGCGGGTGCTGGGCGGGGGAAGGATCGTGGGGGCCCTCAGCGCGCGCGATTGAAGCTGCCCCGCGGGGGCCTGATGCGCTCGGGGCCGCCTTGACACCCTACCGCGCGGTTGGTACCGTGCGTTCGGGTGGAGGGATGGCCGAGTGGCTGAAGGCGGCGGTCTTGAAAACCGCAGGTCGCAAGACCCGTAGGTTCGAATCCTACTCCCTCCGATTCCGAGGTCTTGCGGAGAGGTGGCCGAGTGGCTGAAGGCGGCACATTGCTAATGTGTTGTGGGCCAAAAACTCACCGGGAGTTCGAATCTCCCCCTCTCCGCCATCTTGTCGGCGTGCGCCCATAGCTCAATTGGATAGAGTGTCTGACTACGGATCAGAAGGTTGGGGGTTCGACTCCTCCTGGGCGCACACCCGTCTACTCGACTGTCCGGCATTCCGCGGGGTTGACCGTTCCAGTGTCTTCCGGGGCCAGATCCGGAGTGGCCGGCGGCTCGCATCGCGAGTGAGCCGCCGGGCCGTTCCTCCAGGAGGGATGACGATGGCCAGGCTCACCCGTTTGCACCTCCCCGCGCTCTTGTGCGTGTCGCTTCTCTGCGGGTGCAAGGCGACCACGCCCGCCAGAACAGGTCCGGACGCTGTGTACCTCGCGGCCGACTACCACTCGATGAAGCTGGAGACGCTCGCGTTTCTCGGTCTCGCGAGCCTGGTCTCCGAACCGGCCGGCATCCAGACCACCGACGCGCTCCTGCGTTCCTATCTCCTGGGCGGGCAGCAGAAGTTCCTTATCGTGGACGACTCTTCTCTCCGGGTGCGCGCCCAAGCCGCCGGCGTCGGGCCCGCGTTCGAGAAAGCGATCCGAGCCTGGAAGGACGACCACACGGCCGACGCGCTGATGCTGAAGGATCTGGGCGAGAAGCTCGGGCTCGACGGATTCGTCGTCGGCGATCTGACGCAATGGCGGGAGGAGACGGTGGACTGGACGAGCGAGGGGGCGTCGTTCACCGAGGTCGGCATCGCCATCACGATCTATGATGCCCGCACCGGCGCGGTCGCATGGAAGGGCGAGAAGATGGCCCACCGAGAGTCCCAGCAATACAGGCACGGCACGGCCGTCGGCTCCGGGGTCTATCGCGAGTCGAGCGGCCTCGAGCGGACCGAGCGCGCAGCAAAGGTCGTACCGCCGCCCCCGCCGGCCGAAGAGGTCGCCGAGAGC
>VGJL01000057.1 GCA_016867495.1 Candidatus Eisenbacteria bacterium
AGTAGTCCTGCACCGCATAGCCCCAGATATCGTTGCATCGAACAGCTCCACCGGGAGCGCTCGCCAGTTCGACATGACACTCGGCGAATATGTTCTCCGAAACGACGATCGGGTCTGCCAATGCGACCTCGATTCGTGCTCCACTGCGTATGAATGTACTGCCAGTACACTCCAAGTGCCCCGCGCTAAGAAGAACCCGCACACTTGGAGAGGCCGCCCCTTCATCTGTCCAGAAGACATTCCCACGCACTACGAGGCGATTCAATGTGGGTTCGACTTCGGGTGGATACGTTAGTAGGAGGCGCGCCGCCAAATCTCCCCCTCGTGAGATGAACCTGTTCCCGGACAGAGACAAGTCAGCGGCAAGGGTCAGAAGGCTCTTTCGAAGGGGACTACTCACCTCGCTGGAGAAGGTGCAGCCACTGATCACGAGCTGTCCTGTATGCCAGGCGTATATCGCACTTCCACCCAAAGTCGCTGTCGGCTCGACCTCAAACACGCACTCGCTTATTGTGTGTACACCACCAGGGGATTCTAGGGCGACGTGAGCCCCAAACTCCCGCGCCGTGTTACTACCCGGAGCGGTTTATAGATGACAGTTTCAGTCAGCTGCATATCGGACGCTCGGGGCCTGGAAGTAGTTCTGGACGATGCTCGGCTGCCGTTGCGTGCTTCGGAGGTAGGAGCGAACGGTGTCCGTCATCTCCCCGAGATCCCGGGGACGCTGGCGCCCCACCGCGTTGGTCTTGACGTCCTGATTCAGAAACTCGTCGGGGTTGAGATCGGGGCTGTACCCTGGGAGCCAGAAGACGCGGATGCGATCTCCTCGCTCCGCGAGCCATCGTTGGATGTCCCTCGCCCGGTGCACGGGAT
This sequence comes from Candidatus Eisenbacteria bacterium, assembly GCA_016867495.1. Classification (NCBI taxonomy): domain Bacteria; phylum Candidatus Eiseniibacteriota; species Candidatus Eiseniibacteriota bacterium. Next base: position 874 of record VGJL01000057.1, read on the forward strand.
GACGATCAACGATCAGGAAGATCGGACGCTTCGTGTGGCGCAGCAAACGCTTGAGGAATCGCCGATAGACCCTCACGGTAAAGGATTCCCGGAAGACCATGAACGCAACGCGACCACGATTCGTGATCGAGGAGATCACGTTGCAGCGAAACCTCTGACCCGTGCCAGGGACCACCGGCGTCTGCCCACGCCTGCCATAGGATCGCCCCGCCTGATGGTCCGAGCGCAGACCCATCTCATCGCCCCAGTGAATCGCGGCACCGATCCGCCTGGCCTCGCCTCGGATGGCCGGATACTCCCTCTCCAACCACAGCCGGACCTCCTCGGGATCTCGTTCAAACGCCCGCCGCAGGGGCTTCTGCGGGGTCAGATCCCACCGCTTCAGATACCGACCCACGGTCCAGACCGAGACCCGCAGACCAAATCGCTCCCGAAGGAGCTGCTGAACCGCTTTGCGCGTCCAAAGAGCGAAGGGCAGCCGAAGCTGGTCCGGGCATCGGCTCACGATCATCCGAACGACCAGCGCCGCTGCGTGGGGCGCCAGCCGCGGCGACCTCGGACGGCCCCGCTTCTTCGCCCGCAGAGCCCGCAGCCCCCCTCGTCGCTTCAGCCCCACCCAGCGATTGATCGTGCCCCGGGCGACCCCGAAGACCCCCGCGGCTTCGGTCTGGGACATACCGTTGAACACGGCTTTGACAACCCGCCGGCGGAGATCCTCCTGCGCGGCGGCAGGCAGAGAACGAGCATCCTGAATCTTCATGGAAGGCAGTATAGCAATCGCCGAACACATTGTCACCTATATTATGCTCCGATTAGTAACTCCTCGGCGACGCTCGAGTACACGACCCTGTCCCGGAACCTGGCCGTGTCCGCTGCGGGAGGAGTCTCCTCCGCGGGATCCTCGAGCGTCGTCGGTCATTCCATCCTCTGGGGAAACTGCGCCCCCCTCGATGGGCGGGAGATCCACCTCGACAGCGGTAGCAGCGCGACCTTCGACTGCAGCGCGGTCGATCAATCGGGTGTCGGAGGCACGGGGGGGATCGTCTACGAACCCTCGGTGATCTTCTCGGATCCTCTCTTCTGCGACATGGGGAGCTGTGCGGATCCGCCCACTTCTCTCGGGGACTTCTATCTCGCGACGGGATCGCCGTGCGCCGGAGGTCCGTGCGGGTACGTTGGGCACCTCAGTACCGCCTGCGGCGAGACGCCGGTCGCGAGGACAACCTGGGGGGCCATCCGGGCAGCGTTCAGGTAGCTATTCGCGGGGCGCGGTGACGGAATCCATCCGGCGGGGGGGATAGACTCCGGCTCGAGCAAGGGGACGACGGGCTCCCGTGCGGCGGCGCCGCCACAGGGGCCCGTCGGGGTGTGAAGCGATTCCGGCCACCTGACGAATATGATCTTCGTGCTCAAGACAATCCAACGATCCCCGTCTGCGATCTCCGCGCGAACGAAGCCGACTCCGCTCCGCGTGCTCCGCGAAAACTCCATCTAGCCGCGATGTCCAGGCCGACATGTCCCTACCTGGGAACCAGACCGTCGATCCTCGCGAAACTGATGCCCTCGGTGTTCGACGGCGGCGAAGTCGATCCCGATGGTTGTGCTCGCTTTCCTGACCGATCCCGATGGGGTGGGGAAGATCCTGCGGCATCGTGGATGGCCGTGGGTGGCGCCCGCCTTGGCGCCCGCGCGATTCGGTGGGTCTGAGGGCGGAGCCTATCCTGTCGATGTCGGGTGGGGGTGATTTCCTGGGGCCGAGGACGGCTTCGAGCTGCAGAAGGGCCGCGCAGAGAAGCGAGGAGGCCGTGAGCGAGCGCGCATCTCCGCCTTGAGATCTCTGGGCTCGGCTGGGATCTGGGGGGGTGCGGGGACCCCGACAGGACCCTGCGAACTGCAAACGCGGACAGGGCGAGGCAAGAGGAGCCGTCAGGGTCCGCCCTCCTCGCGGCGAGCCCCCTCGCTTTTCCGATCAAGTCGAGTGCGTCGAGCTGCAAGCGAGGCTTCATCACCGCTAGTCTTGCACGGCAGCCTGATCCCGGCTTCCGCCCTTCCGGCCGCCGTCCAGGACGATCCGTCCTTGTCGCTCTCGCCTTGAGTAATGTGGTCGGTCTCCACTGATCTCCCTGCACGGCAATTGAGGGCACGCCAATCAAGACCCGATCGGAAGGGGAAGTCTCCGGCGACGTCGACCTCGAATGGGGTTTTCAGGAGGCACAGCCCCCACGCAGTTGTCGCGGAGGCCCGGCTCGCGCTCATGCTCGGCGCCCGCCCTTTCCGTCGGACCACGGAAACTGGTATCATCCTCTCCCGGGCATTCAGTTCGTGGGGCCGGGGAGGTAAGCGAGGAGAGGACGACGCTTCAGGAGATCCGGCGAAGCGCAGAGCCGAATGCTCGACCAGCCGGGACTCCGGAGCGTACGGTTGGAGCCCGCCGCGCCGGGCAGAATGGACTTTCGTGATGACATCTGCGGCTGACATCTTTCTCCGCGGCCTCCTGCCGAGACGATCGATGGCCTCGATGGCGGTGACTTCGAAGCGGAGATCGCGGCGGGCCATACTCACCGCGACCTGCCTGCTTGTCGCTTCGGCTTCGATGGTGGCGGCCTCCACCGCTTCCCTCGCCCGGAACCACGCGCCGACCTGCAATCCGTGGAACAAGGAGAGCCCGGACCCCTGCGGATACGACGTCTACACGGCGCCCGACCTCCCGCTCGGATTCGTGGATCCCGAGGACCCTCCGGCGATTCTCGAGCCGAGGCCTCCGCTCGACTCTCGATTCGCCGTGTTGAGCGTCATGACGTCCGTGGACCGGAATGCCTACTCCTGGTTCGGGACGATCACAGTCACCGCCGAGGTGGCGCGCGACGGCTCTCCGCTCCCCGATTGCGACTCCGTCGTAGTCGTCTCGGCGGCGAACCCTCGCGTGAGGGGGTATCTCGCCGATGACGGGATCTTGCCCGACCTCGTCGCGGGAGACGGACGCTACGCCGGCTACTTCGAGATCGGCGCCGGTGTGGGCGAGGCGCGTCCGACGGGCAACTACACGGCCACCGCCTACGCGTACCGGGGAGCCGAGGGGGGGAGCGGCGTCTCGCCTTCCTTCTCTCTATATAGCGTCCGGCGCTGGACCGGCATCACCACCGGGGGCGAATCCGATCCGTCGGACCAGTACACGGACTTCTTCGTGACCTCCAATGGTCCCGGAATGGGCCACCATCATACGATCCGAGATCTGGGACTGATCCGTTCCACGTCGGTGACTGACGCCCAGATCCGTATCCCGGTGTTCCCGGCCGCGAACGAGATCTCCGGGCTGGACGTAACGGGGACGGGGGTTTCCGGCGTCGCCCTCCGGGGCAACGTGATCGCTTTCACCTGCAACCTCTCGAGCGCAACGGTGACGCGAGTCACGATCGAGTTCGACGCGCCCAGCGATCTCGCCGCCGTCTTCATCGACCGTTACCACACCGGCGACATCGGTCTGCGCGACTTCCGCAATGGGTATCTGGTCTGGAACCGGTACGTCCATACGGGAATCCTTGGGTCCGGGTTCACCACTCCTCACGGTCCGGGGTGCATCGTCGACGAGCACGTGACCGACCTTGAGACGGGCGATGCTCACACGATCGACTGCATGGAGCGCGTGGCGTTCCATCTCGACAATGCAGCCTTCAACGATGGAACGGGCACCTACCCGAGCAACGTGAAATGGGGTGGGGACGCCCTGAGCTGGCTTGTCTCGGGCGACCTCCAGACGATGCGCTTCCGCTTCTTCTCCGGGGGGACTTATGGCCTCGCGAACAAGGTCGCGGTCGATCGTCGGGTCGAGTTCTTCGCCGAGAGTCGGCTGTTCCACCACCGGTACCTTGTGCGGAACATCGACCAGACGAGCCATGACTTCGACTTCGTCTGGGGGCGCGAGCAGTGGCTCTACGGCAGCGCGCCGGGGAGCAATCGCCAGGCGGATGACCGCGGTCTTCTCCCCAACGACGAGGTCGCGTACGGAGGCGAGCACGGGAGAACGCCGGCGCAGCTGGACGGCAACTGGTTCGCGGCGTTTGACCGGACCTCGTTCTACTCCATCGGCGTGCTGTCCCCGCGAGGGGATGGGCCGGAGATGCCGGATTACGCGTACTTCCTATGCGATCCCCCGCTCGGCAGCAACTACACGGGCGAGTACCCGATCGTTCCCTCCGAGTCCTGCGCGGACATGGGGAACCTCTTCTTCGAAGAACGATTCGGGACTCTGGCTCCGGGCGATTCGGTCGCATATGACTTCTACCAGTGGGGCGGGTACGGCAGCGATCGCCGCGAGCTGACCGAGATCCTCTGGCGAGATGCCGTGACCCTCTCGGGCGAGCCGCTGGCGCTGGAATACGGCCCGCTGGGCGATGGCGTGCCGGTAAGCGCCGCGATCGATCTCCGCTTCAACAACCCGATGAACCAGACCGCCACGGAGGCCGCGTTCCGTCTCACCCCCCATGTTTCAGGGACGTTCGAGTGGTCCGATGGCGATCGCCAGCTCCGCTTCCGGCCGGCGGGTAACCTCGATCCGCTCACGGTCTACCGCGCCGAGGTCCTGCGGACGGCCTTGGACCAGGCAGGGCGGGCTCTCGCCAGCGCAGCCGATTGGTCCTTCGAGACCTCCGACGACCCGATGGCGGCGCCGGGCGTCTCGACGCGAGACACCGTTTTCGCCCTGCGGCAGCCGGCGCCGAATCCGTTCACCCGCTCCACCATGATAGTGTTCGAGCTCCCCGCGGCCGGCCATTCGCGCTTGGCCGTGTTCGACGCCAAGGGACGCGAGGCGGCCGTTCTGGTCGATCGGATGCTGCCCGCGGGAGTGCATGCGGTGAGCTGGAATGGAGACGACCCGAGCGGGCGATCCCTCCCGAGCGGCATCTACTTCTGCAGGCTCGAGCTAACGGGGCGAGAAGAGGCTCGAAAGATCACTCTGCGAAGATAGCTGTCGTTTCTGCGAACCCCGTCCGCCTGGGCATTCTTGTCGAGAACCTTGCCCTGAGCCGCGAGTTCCAGGTTCCATAGCGGACTGGCGGACGGCCCGGTCGCATTCAGACGGATCGGATCCTCTGGTTCCTGTTGTCGGGACTTTCGAGTGGCCGGCGAGACTCTCTGAGCATCGTCCGGAGGGGGAGACGCGCGCGATGCGCCGCCGGAGGGGCTATGGCGCGATCTACTCGGTCTCCGAGCGCTCCCGGGAGTCCTCTCTCCGGTCCCGCGGGCGGCGGCCTCTCGGCCGGCGGGACCGATCGCCTCTGTCCCCGCCCCGCCCGCCCCCGTCGCGCGAGTAGCCCCTGCGCTCCGAGGAACCCGAGCGCCCGCCGCGCGATCCGTACGCTTCGCGACCGTCGGTCTCCTGCCGGTCGTGTCGCTCCAGGGTCGGGGGAATCCGGCGCACGATCTCCTGGCGGACCCAGCCGCTGCTGTCGACGGGCGTCTGTCCCGTTTTTTCCCTGCGGACCCGGTCCTCCTCCAGCGTCCACCGGAGTTCGACCTCGCACATGCTCGGCGCTGCCTCGATGGCGGAAGCCGTCCCCGCCAGCGCGCGCGCGCGGGAGAGCACGAGGTCCCTGCCGTGCAGGCCGTCGCTCCAGCGCCCCGGGATCGCTCCGGGACCTCCGTAGGTGCCGCAGAGGGCGCCCACGATGGCTCCCACCGTGTCGGCATCGCCGCCCGCGTTGATCGCCTCCGTCAGGGCCGCCTCGAACTCCCCGCGGTAGTGAAGGAAGAAGTAGAAGGCGGAGACCACGCCGGCGGGGGCGAATCCCCGGCACGGGTGTTCGATCGTATAGCCGGCGAGCTGAGACGCCCTCTCCGCGATCCCGGGAAGGACCGCTTCGGGCCGCATGCCGGTTTGCCCGGAGATGCCTTGGAGGGCCTCGCTCATATGGTGCAGAACCGGCCTGCTGTCCCGCGCGAGGCTGTCGCCATAAGTCTCGATCAGCCAAGTCTCCGATCGGCGGACGAAGTTGATCGTGTCGAGGAGCAGCGCCTCAGGATCGAGGGCCCGAGGGGGAAGCCAGGCCAGCGTCCCGACCGTGTGGGCGACCATGAAAGCGGCCGCCACGGCGCGAGGGTCGTTGTGGGTGATCAGCGCTTGCGTCGTCGTGTTGGCGCGGACCGCGGCGTCGTCGATCCCGAAGGCGAGACCGACGGGAGCGACCCTCATGCTCGCTCCCACGCCGGCCGTGTGCCGCGACCCTCGGTTCCAGGGGGCTCCATCGCGCAACGCCTGGACCGTGTAGCGGAAGTTCCGCCCCGCCCCGCGGTGAGCGCCCAGCGCCAGGTGGGGAGGCCCCTCCGCCATTTCGAGCATCTTCTGGCAGATCAGGTCGGGATCGGCCCTGCCGGCCTCGATCAACGCCTCCGCGACGATGAGCGCCTGCTGCGTGTCGTCCGAGTGGAGTCCTGGCAGGCGCCACCTCTCGGGCGGCTCCGTCGGCGGCTCGACGTAGTCCTCGATCCTCCCGTAGCGGGAGCGGATCTGCTCCCCCGTCCAGCCTTCCACCGGGTAGCCGAGGGCGTCTCCAACGGCCAGCCCGAGCATGCAACCGGAGAAACGATCAGCGCGTGTCATCAGATGCTCCCATGAGGCAAGAGTCGGAGGTCAAGGGTCGGCGGCGTTCGCTCGGGGCACGAGCCCCGGGCGCTGCAGACCGTCGAGGAGTCGCTCGAGCTGAAGAACGCTTCGATCCATCGGCCCGGCCTCTCCCTCGCATTGGGCGATCAGGATCGCTCCCTCTACGATCGCCAGAATCACTTCGGCGAGCCCGTCCGGATCGACTTCGGGATCGATCTCGCCCGCGGCGTCCGCTTCGCGGAGCGCCCTCACGATCCGCTCGCGTATGCGCGCGAATCCAGCGGTCAGACGCTCGCGGAAGGCGGGGTCTTCCGCCGACATCTCGATACCGAGCTTCCCGAGCGGGCAACCGCGATCGCACGGGGGGCGGTACTGGTGCGAGATGCCCTCGATCCAGTGGCGGATCCTCTCCATCGGCGGCACTTCGGGCCGGAAGATCCCGTCCATCGCCTCCGTGTTCGCGCGGACGATCTCATCCACGACCGCGAGGCCGAGAGATCTCTTGTCGGGGAAGTGATGGTAGAAGCTGCCCTGGCCGACGCCCGTGGCCTGCATGATCTGGGCGGGACTCGTGCTGCGATAGCCGTGCCTCCACATGAGGTCGACCGCGGCCTGCAGGATCCTATCCCGCGTCGGGTGATTCCCCTCCCGTTTCATCTTCCTACAAGGTTAGGGGTGTGGCCGCGGACTGACAACGTCTGATCGACTTGTCTCGGGGCGTGTTTCCGCGCCCCTGCCCACGAGTCCCCGGGGACCCGAGGCACCCGGCGAGAGGGGCCCGTCTCCCGGCGGGGCTCAGGGCGCGATCCAACCGGCCGCGGAGAGAAGGCCCATTTCGGGGTCGAGAGCGGCCCGGATGGCGTATGATCCTGGATCGACGTCGGGAACGGGGTGCCCGGCCGGCATGAAGGGGGGTCATGGTGGCTGAGCGGGCCGTCACGGAGGCGCGCGCCGCGCCTTTGCCGGGCGGGTATGGATGGTATTACTTCGACGGGATCAGCCTCGACGGCCGCTACGTCGTCGTCGCCACCTGGTATTCCGGCTTCATCTTCTCGCCGCGCTACTACGACGAGGTCCTCGAGCTGCGGGAGAGGGAAGGGGCGCAACCCGCCGAAGGGACTAACCTTGCGGACCCGACGGAATTCGGCGCCTTCGGCCTTGGGCTCTACGATCGCGGGCGGACCGTCGCCTACGTGGTCGTCGAGACGCCGTTGGTGCGCAGCGGATCCGATCCGTGGTTCCCGAACCTCCACTCCGGCCGGCAGGGGATCGGATCACCGTCCCCGCCGCCCGCGGACTCGAGCCTCGTCGTTGGCGAGAACCGCCTTTCGATGAATCCCGACGGGTCCTATGACCTGGAGTTCTCCGATCGGTCGAAGTGGCTTCGGACGGTCGTCAAGGGTCGGCTCAACGTCAGGCCCCTCGCCGGAGGCAGCGACATCGTTCCCCTGGGCACCGAGGGAGACTCCGGGATGGAGGGGACGCATGAGTGGCAGATCCTCGCCTCCCGCGCCGAGGTCACGGGACGGATCTCGTGGAGCGGCCCGATCGACAGGCGGGTCAAGAGCCTCGATCTGCAAGCGCTCGGCTATGTCGATCGAAACGTCGGCCGGCTTCCGATCAGCGTGAATGTCGGCTGCTGGCTCTGGGGAAGGTTCCAGGGAAGCGAGAGAACGATCGCCTACTACCGCCTCGATCCGGCCGACGCCCCGCTCGGCCGCCGGGCGGGCGGGGGAGCGGAGGGGGAAGGGCCGAGCCCCACGCATCACTATCTCTTCTATGGGGACCGCTCCGGCGGGAGGCTTGTCGAGGGAGGGAAGATCGAGATCGAGCGCGTCCGCCGCAACCGCTGGGGGATGCGCCACCCCCTCGCGATCCGCGGCGTTGTCGATGAGATGGAATGGCGGGCCGAGGTCGCGCGCGATGTCGACCGCGGCCCTTTCTATGTCCGATGCCTCAGCAGGCTGAACTGCCCGGACGAGGCCCTCGACGGAGTCGTCGGCATCACGGAGTGCTTCCTTCCGGCGCGATGGGATGTCCCGCTCTATCGCCTGTTCTCGAAGGGGCGGATCCGCCGTGGACCGTGAGGGCCGCGGAGAGGCGACGCATCGGCTCCCTCGTCCGGAGATCATCCTCTTCGACAACGACGGGACGCTGGTGCCTTCCCACGAAGTCGCCAATCCGGCGATACAGGAGGCGTTCGCCCTCTTCTGCCGGGAGAAGGGAATCGACCTGGTGGTCCCGACCGACGCCAGGATTCGCGATCTGACCGGCCAGCCGGGCGAGACCTTCTTTCGATCCCTCCTGCCCGAGGAGCACGCCGCCCTCGCGGGCGATCTACGCGCGCGCTGTCTCGACCACGAGGTCGCCGGAATGCTCGCGCGCGCCTCCTTCTACGATGGGCTCGGAGAGATGCTTCGAGAGCTGAAGCGCAGCGGCTCGCGGTTGGCGATCGTGACGAACGGAGGGGAACGATACATCGGAGCGGTGGCGCGGAGGCTCTGCTACGACCTCCTTTTCGATCGGGTCTACTTCCACGGGATGGAAGGGCTCGACGACAAGGGCGCCATGGCGCGCCGCGCGGTCGCCGATCTCGGAGGCGGCCGGGGCGTCCTCGTCGGAGATCGAAGGAGCGACCTCGTTGCGGCGCGGTCGGCGGGCCTGGCCTTCGTAGGATGCCTCTACGGCTACGGGGGACCGGAGGAGCTGCGAGGCGCGGACATCCTGGCCGACTCCCCGCAGGAGCTGGCGCGCCTCCTGATGGATGCGTGCTATCCTCCGGAGGGCGCAGGCTAGGAGGAGCAGTCATGGCGCTGCAGATGGGGATTGTAGGGCTTCCCAATGTCGGCAAGTCGACCCTGCTGAACGCGCTGACCCACGCGCACGCCGAGGCTTCGAACTACCCCTTCTGCACCATCGATCGCAACGTCGGCGCGGCGCCGATCGACGATCCCCGCCTCGCGAGGCTGGCCGAGCTTCTGCATCCTGAGGAGATGATCCTCGCTTCGATTCGATTCATCGACATCGCCGGACTGGTCCGCGGAGCGAGCAAGGGCGAAGGGTTGGGCAATCAATTCCTGGGCCATATCCGGGAAGTCGACGCGATCGTCCACGTCGTTCGCTGCTTCGAGGACGAGAGAATTGTCCATGTCGACGGATCGGTCGATCCGGTCCGCGACATGGAGATCGTCGAGACCGAGCTGCTGCTCGCGGACCTGGACACCGTCGAGAAACACCGGGTCAAGGTCGAGCACGCCTCCAAGGCGAATCCGAGGCAGGCGGCCGTCGACCTCGCCGCGATCGCCCGTCTGACCGAGGCGCTCAAGAGGGGAGTCCCGCTGCGGCGCGCGCGGCTCGCGCCGGAGGATCTGGAGAAGTCCCGGGAGCTCTTCCTGCTGAGCGACAAGCCCGTCGTCGTGGTCGCGAACGTCGCGGAGGACGATCCGGAAGGGAAGGCCCCGTGCATCGCCCGCCTGCGTGAGGCGGCGGCCTCGGAGACGCTGCTCGCCCTACCGATCCGCCTCGAGGAGGAGCTCGCGCAGCTGGCTCCTGATGAGAGGGATGCCTTCCTGCGCGATCTCGGGCTGCCCGGGCGCGTCCTCGATCGTCTCGTCGCCGCCTCGCGGGACCTCCTTCAGCTCATCACCTTCTACACGACCGCGAACGAGAAGCTGCAGGCCTGGCTCATCCCGAAGGGGACGAAGGCCCCGCGCGCGGCGGGACGGATCCACACCGACATGGAGAGGGGCTTCATCCGGATGGAGGTCTTCCGGCCGGAGGACCTGGAGACGTTCGGATCCAGAGCGGAGCTTCACCGCCACGGGCGGATCCGGGTCGAGGGGAAGGAGTACGAGATCCAGGACGGCGATGTCTGTCACGTCCTGTTCCATCCTTCCTGAGCGCCGGAAGGGAGCGGTCCCGGCTCCCGGTTCCTGGTGGCGCGGACTCGGCCGCTTCCCTAGAATCCGCCGCGACGATGGGAGGCCCCGGGGGGGGCGGCTCCGACTGGGTGTTGGGGTGGGGGAAGGCGATGCCGCGCGGCTCCGCAGATCTCTCTTTTGATCGGCTGGTCGAGAGGATGATCCAGACGTTCGTCGAGATCGACCCCGTGGGCGCGACCTGGCTCGGGATCCACGGGGCAAACGACGAGCATCTCCCCGATCGGTCGAGGGCGGCTTGCGAGCGCGAGATCGGTCTTCTCCAGGGCTTCCTGGCGGAGATCTCAGCCGTACGCGAGAGGGATCTCTCCCCCGATCGCGCGATCGATTGCAGGCTCGCGCGAGGCGCGCTCTCCGCGAAGATCCTGAGGTTCCAGAAGCATCCTCCATGGAGGGAGTCGCCTTGCTTCTACGTGGAGCCGATCGCCTACGGCCTCTATTCCCTGCTGGCGCGGGAGTTCGCTCCTCCGGCCCGGAGGGCGCAGGCGCTCCTCGGCCGTCTGCGCGAAGTGTGCGCGGTCCTGGCGGCGGCGAGGTCCAATCTCGAGAACCCTCCTGCCGTCTTCACCGAGACCTCCGGCCTCGCGACCCGCGGGCTGAGGAACTTCATCGCGACATCCGTCGACAGATTCATCTCCTCTGTCCGTGATCCGCGGCTCCGCGCGTCATTGGAGGGCGCCTCATCTCTGGCGCAGGCGGCCCTTTCCGTGCACCAGGACTGGCTCGAGACCGACCTGATGTCGCGCAGCAAGAAAGAGTTCGCTGTGGGAAGGCAGCTCTACGAGAGGCTGCTCGCGGAGGAGCACTCCCTGGCTTGGGGCGTGGACGACCTGATCGCCATCGGCCAGCACGTCCACAGAGAGACGATGAGGGAGATCAAACGCGTCGCCGCCAGGATCGACTCCGCCGGGCCATGGAGCGCCGTCGTCGAGCGGCTGAAGCTCTCGCATCCGCCCCAGGGCTCCATCCTGAAAGCGTACGAGTCCGAGATGGCGCGGGCGCGGGGCTTCCTCAGGAAGAAGGGGATCGCGACGCTACCGGAGGGGGAGTCGGTCCGCGTGCTCCCGACGCCGGAGTTCGCCCGCCCGACCTATCCGTACGCAGCCTATCTCGGGCCGGCCCCCTTCGAGACCGATCAGACCGGGACTCTGTGGGTCACGGAGCCGGATCCGGGGGCCGATCTTGTCCACCGCGAGGCCCAGGCGAAGGGGCATGCCTCCTTTCGAATCCCGATCCTGGTTCTGCATGAGACCTACCCGGGACACCACCTGCAGCAGGTTCAATCCAACCTCGTCAAGGGGCATCATCTCCGCCACATCTTCCGCTCGAACAGCAATACGGAGGGATGGGCCCTCTACTGCGAGGGAATGATGCGCGAACAGGGGTACCTCGCGGATGACCGGGCGCTGCTGTTTCAGCTCAAGGATCTTCTCTGGAGAACATGCCGGATCATCGTCGATGTGCAGCTACACACAGGCAACATGGGCTTCAACGAGGCGGTTCAGTTCCTCGTGAAGAAGGCGCACCTGGAGCGGCCGAACGCCGTCGCGGAGGTGCGCCGCTACTGCGCCAACCCGACGCAGCCGATGAGCTACCTGATCGGGATGATCCAGATCAAGGAACTGCTGGAGGACTGCAAGGCCTCAACAGGCGCAGGATTCGATCTCAGGAAGTTCCACGACGAGTTCTTGAGCGCAGGCGCGATCCCGATCGAGCTCGTCCGCGCCGCCATGGGGGTCGAGCGGCGCAAGTCCTCACAGAACGGCCGCAAGAGGGGCTCCTCGCCCCTCGGGCTCGTGAAGGGGCTCGACCTCCTGAGGACCAAGGGGCGCTAGGGCCGGCTCGCGGGGCTCAAGGGTTCCCGGACCCCGCGCGCAGGGCTTGCTCCAAGTCGGCGATCAGGTCGTCGGCGTCCTCGACCCCGACGCTCAGTCGCACCATGCCATCCTCGACCCCGATGCGACTTCGGACCTCGGGAGGCATGGAGGCGTGCGTCATGGTTGCCGGGTGGTTGATCAGCGACTCGACGCCGCCCAGGCTCTCCGCGCATGCGAATAGCCTCGTGGAGGTGAGCAGAGAGATCGCTGCGGGCGCTCCGCCCGCGAGGGACAGCGTTACCATTCCACCAAAGCCGCTCATCTGCCTTCGCGCGACTTCGTGCCCAGGATGATCGGGAAGCCCCGGATAGAGCACGCTCGAGAACTCCGGCCGTCTCCTGCTCCACTCCGCGATCCGCAGCGCATTGGCGCAGTGCCGCTCCATTCGCAGGTGCAGTGTCTTCAACCCCCGCTGGAGCAGGAAGCAATCGAAGGGCCCCGGCACCGCTCCTGCGGCGTTCTGGTGGAAGCGGATCGGCTGGAGGGTCTCCTCTCGCGCAGAGACGACCGCTCCGGCGACCAGATCCGAGTGCCCCCCCAGGTACTTGGTGGCGCTATGGATCACCAGGTCGGCTCCCAGCTCGATGGGTCGTTGCAGCATGGGGCTGGCGAAGGTGTTGTCGACGGCCAGCAGGAGCCCTGAGGGATCGTCCGCCTCCGCCGGGCGTCTCGAGCGCAGGGCCCCGGAGATCGCCTCTATGTCGAGGATGCGGAGCAGGGGGTTGGTCGGCGTCTCGATCCAGAGGAGGCGCGTGGACTGATCGACCAGAGAGAGTAGGGCGTCGGGACGCGTGTCATCCGCATAGCGTATGTCGAGGCCCCATGGGCGATAGACCCGTTCGAGCAACCGGTAGGTTCCGCCGTACAGGTCGCTGAAGGCGACGATCGACTGCCCCGGCCGCATCAGGGATGCGAGAGACGCGTCGGTCGCGGCGAGTCCGCTGGAGAAAGCGCACGCATCCGCCCCCCCCTCCAGGGCGGCGAGGCAACGTTCCAGGCCTCGCCGCGTAGGGTTGTTCGTGCGCGAGTACTCGAATCCCTTGTGGCGCCCGGGCCC
>VGJL01000058.1 GCA_016867495.1 Candidatus Eisenbacteria bacterium
GGGGGCGGATGCGGCAACACGGGTCAGATGGGGGATGTGATCTATCACGAGTACGCGCACGGGATGACGCAGTGGATCTACGGGAACAATCCCTCGGACGTGGGGGAGGGGAACTCGGACGTCGCCGCGCTGCTTCTCGACGGCAACTCGATCTGCGGCGAGGGGTTCTATCTGAACCAGTGCGCGAGCGGCATCAGGGACGCGGACAACACGCTTCGGTATCCGGACGACTATCAGTCGGGTCAGATTCACTTCAACGGGCAGATCATCTCCGGCTTCTGGTGGGATGCCCGCGAGATCCTCTTGCCCATCTACGGGGTCGACGGGACGCGCGACATCCTCTGGATGAACTGGCACATGGGCAGGAGAACCCTGCGGCCCACGTCGATGCCGGACCAGATCCAGACGGCCTTCTTGATGGATGACGACGATGGGAACCTGAGCAACGGGACGCCGCACTACTACGCCTTCTGTCCCGCCGCGACGAACCACGGGTTCACGCCGCCGGGACCGGCGCCCGTCGTGACGATCACCCACACGCCGCCCCACAACAAGGTCTTCGATGGCTTGCCGGTGGCTCTGGTTGCGACGATCACCTCCACGGTGGGGCCGATCGACCCGGCGACCGTGAAGGGGAACTACGCGGTGAACGGCGGCTCCTCCTCGACGGTCGCGCTCATCCCGACCGGCAATCCGAACGAGTTCGCCGGGACGATCCCCAGTTTCCCGGTCGGATCCACGGTCGAGTACTCGATCATCGCGCGCGACATCTTCGGCAATGGCGGCGCCCATCCGCCCAACTACTGCTCTCCCGCCACCCCGCGCGGCGCGGAACGCTACTACGTCGTCACAATCCTCGACGAGCTCGAGGCGATCTCCGGCTGGACCGTCGGCGCCCCGGGCGACAACGCGACGACCGGGGTCTGGGAGCGGGTCGATCCCCGCGGAACGGCGGCGCAGCCCGAAGACGACCAGACGCCGGCGCCCGGGGTGAACGCCTTCGTCACCGGCCAGTGCGCCCCCGGCTGCGGGCTGGGCGACAGCGATGTCGACGGAGGGACGACCACCCTCCTGAGCCCCGTCTACGACCTGAGCAGCTCGACGACGGCCAAGGCGATCTACTACCGCTGGTACTCGAACGACCAGGGGGCGACGCCGGGGACAGACTACTGGGTCGTCGATGCCTCGAACGACGGCGGCGCGAGCTGGGCCAATGTCGAGAACACGAACGTCTCCGCGGCCATCTGGACCCCGATCGAGGTCGATCTGAACGTCCTCTTCGGGACGACGCCCGAGACGGTCAAGTTCCGCTTCGTCGCAAGCGATCTCAACGACGGCTCGCTCGTGGAGGCGGCGGTCGACGAGTTCATGGTCATGGTCGACTACGCGACCGATGCCCCGGAGTCGTCCGCGATGGCGGGCGGGCCGCGATTCGCTCTGTTCCCCGGCCGGCCGAATCCATTCGACTCCGCGACGGAGCTTGGCTTCGAGATCCCCGCTCCGGCGAGCGTGACCCTGAAGATTCACGATACCGGAGGGCGCCTCGTGCGCACGCTGGCCGCCGGCTCCTTCCAAGGAGGTCCCCACAGCGTGACGTGGGATGGCCGCGACGCCTCCGGCAGGGAGCTTGCGGCGGGAATCTACTACGTGCGAATCCTGACGCCGGGATTCTCGGCAAGCCGTAAGGTCGTGCTCCAGAAGTAGCGCGAGCCTTCCGCCGAAGAAGACCTTCCATGCACGGGAGGGGGAGGGGCCGCGAGGCATCCTCCGCCTCCCGCGCCGCGTTTGCCCCTTGGGCTCGGGCATCCGGCTCGACCCGCGCGGGCGGCCGACTCGGCAGCGGCCCGGCCGGCGGCCCATTTCCCTAAATCGCGGGTCGGAAGAGGCCGATAGAGCGGTAGCGGCATGTCGGGGACGGGTCTGTCCCCAGACGAGGTGATCATGGAACGGATCGACAGAGAGACTGGCGCGGCGCCGGGCGAGCACGAGAGCCTTCTCGAGGCGAGGAGCCTCGACCGGAGGAGCTGGAGGAACTGGTTCCTCTTCATCGGAGTGGCCGTCCTCACGACCGTCGGGCTGGCCACGGCCATCGTAACCCTGCTCGGCGGGCGCGTTCGCGCCTTGTGGCCGTGGGCCAACACCGACCTGATCCTCCTCGCGGGTCTCTCGCTGGCGATCCTCCTCTTCGCAGGCTATCTCACGCAGCAGCAACGCCAGGTCGTCGGGTTGCGCCTCGAGCTGCTCAAGTCCAATCAAGAGTCGTCCCAGCGCATCCGACGCTACTATGACCGGCTCGTCGCACTCTTGAACGTGAGCCGCGTCCTCAGCGTCTCGACCAAGCCCAAGGAGGTCTTCGACACGATCACCCGCACCTGCATGGAGACCTTCGAGTGCCAGCAGTCGTCGCTCATGCTCCTCAACGGACAGACGCAAGCCCTGGAGGTCTGTTCCGTCAGCGGAGAGGACCGCGGCGCCAAGGAACTGGCCACGCCTCAGCCGCTGGGGAGCGGCATCATCGGGTGGGTGGTGGAGAGGCGCAAGCCGTTCCTCCTGTCCCGCGACATGGGGTTGCTGGGGGGCGAGAAGCGCGCCCCCGGGACGCTGCCTGTCGCGGCGATGGTCGTTCCCTTCAGCCTGCGCGGGGAGCTGGTTGGGGTCCTGAGCGTGAGCAGCAGCGCCGCCGGCACCGTCTACACCGACGAGGATCTGCAAGCCCTCCAGGTCTTCGCGGAGACAGCAGGAACCTGCTGTCGTCACGCGGAGCAGACCGACTGGATGCGCCAGACCATCCAGCGCCTCGACGCCGCTCTTCAGGTGCGGGAGGGCGAGAGACGAAGCCGGGCCGCCTGAGCCCCGTCCTTCCTCGAAGAGCGAGCAGCCCCGGACCCTGCTGACAGGCGCCCGGCGACCTCTCCCATCGGCCCGCTGAAGCTCCCTGACTGCGCCAGGACGCCCCCTCCTTTCGTCGCTCGATGAGGCGGCTCCCGGTCTCATGCTCGCCGTGAGGCGAACCGTGAGGCGAACCGGTTGCCCGGCCGCAGGGGGGTTGCTACAATCCCGAGTTCATCTTTGTCTCAGGCGGGAAAGAAGCCGCCGCCTTGACCAGGTCGAGGCGTGAGGAGGGGGCGCGATGGCCGAGGTGAAGGAGAAGCGCTGGGATCTCGTCGTGATCGGCTCCGGCCCGGGCGGCTACACGGCCGCGATCCGGGCGGCGCAGCTGGGGATGAGCGTGGCCATCGCCGAGCGGGCCGAGCTGGGCGGCGTTTGCCTCAACTGGGGATGCATCCCGACCAAGGCCCTCCTCACCTCGGCGGAGCGCCACCACGAGATGCGGCGCGCCTCCGACTTCGGGCTGGCCGCCGAGGGGATCTCGTTTGATTGGGGAGCGATCATCCGCCGCAGCCGCAACGCGGCAGATCGGATGAACAAGGGCGTCGCTTTCCTGATGAAGAAGAACGGGATCGAGATCCTCTCCGGTCGGGCGCGCCTCGGAGGAGCGCAGGGGGAAGTCCTCGTGGAGGGGACTCGCGTCGCGGCGAAGCAGGTCCTCATCGCCACCGGAGCCAGGGCGCGGCCCCTGCCCGGGATTCCCTTCGACCGCGAACGGATCGTCTCCGCTGCCGACGCGATGGTGCGGAAGGAGCGCCCGTCGCGTCTGCTCATCGTCGGGGCGGGAGCGATCGGCGTGGAGTTCGCCTACTTCTTCTCCTCCTTCGGCACCAAGGTGACCCTGGTCGAGATGCTGAGCCATCTTCTCCCCATCGAGGACGAGGAGATCGGAAAGGAGCTGGAGCGCTCCTTCTCCAAGAAGGGGATCGCGATTCGCCTCTCCACCAAGGTCGCGGCCCTCCGCAGGGAAGGGGAGGGCGTGCGGGCCACCCTCGCGGGACCGAAGGGTGAGGAGACGGTGGAGGCCGATCTCGCCCTGGTCGCCGTCGGCGTGCAGGGAAATGTGGAGGATCTGGGGCTCGAGCAGGCCGGAGTCCATCACGAGCGGGGAGCGATCCAGGTTGACGCCCGCATGAAGACCTCGACTCCCGGGATCTGGGCGATCGGCGATGTGGTCGGTCCTCCCTGGCTTGCGCACGTCGCCGCGGCGGAGGGGATCGTCGCCGTGGAGACGATGGCGGGGCACGATCGGCCGGGGATCGATCAGCGGAAGGTCCCGGGCTGCACCTACTGCCACCCGCAAGTGGCGAGCGTCGGCCTCACCGAGAAGGCGGCCCGCGAACGCGGCTACGAGATCAAGGTTGGCCGGTTCCCGATGCGGGCCTGCGGCAAGGCCGTGGCGGCGGGCGAGACGGAGGGTTTCGCAAAAGTCATCGTGGGCGCGAGATACGGCGAGATCCTCGGGGTCCACATGATCGGGGCGTCGGTGACCGAAGCGATCGGCGAGGCCTCGCTGGCCCTGGCCGGGGAGGTGACGGCCGAGGCCCTCCTCGACGCGATCCATGCCCACCCGACCGTCACCGAGACCATAGCGGAGGCGACTGCCAATGCCCTTGGCGAGGCGATCAACATCTGATCGGGAGACCGGCGCCGGGGCCGCGAGCGCCGTCGCGCCGGTGTCGACCGCTCGGGCGCGGCCGCCGCTTCGGATTCTGAGGCTCGCCGGCTTCCACCCCTACGAGGAGGCATGGGCGCTGCAGAGAGAAATCCACGCGGAGCGGGTTCGGGGAAGCGCTCCCGACACCCTGATCCTGCTGGAACACCGGCCGGTCGTGACCATCGGCCGCAACGGGCGGGCGGCGAACCTCGTCGTTCCGCAGGACCTGCTCCGCGCGCGCGGGATCGATCTGGTCTGGTCCGATCGGGGCGGCGACATCACCTACCACGGCCCCGGGCAGCTGATCGGATACCCGATCGTCGACCTCAAGACGCTCCATCAGGACGTCCACCGATTCCTGCGCGAGATCGAGGAGGGGATCATCCGCGTTCTTGCGCGTTTCGGGATCGTTGGGACCCGCTGCGCCGGCAGGACGGGAGTCTGGGTCGGCGAAGCGAAGATCGCCTCGATCGGCTTGAAGGCGAGCCACTGGGTGACGATGCACGGTTTCGCGCTCAACGTCTCGACCGACCTTCGCCCCTTTGATCTCATTGTCCCGTGTGGAATCAACGGGTGCAGGATGATCACCATGGAGTCGGAGCTGGGGCGGGAGATCGCGGTGGAGGATGTGGCCGCCGCGACCGTGGAGGAGCTGGCGCTCATCTGGAAGAGGACCCCGACCATGGAGGGAATGCGATCGTGATGAACCCCCGCGCGGGCGCGAAGGCCGGCCGGCGGCAGGCGAAGGGCGCAGGGGCGCCGGGGGCGCCCGCCATGCCCGAGACCGCCCTGCTCAAGGCCGCCTATCGGCAAATGCTCCTGACCCGGCGCATGGACGAGAAGATGATGATTCTCCTGAAGCAGGGGAAGAGCTTCTTCCACATCGGAGCCTCGGGGCACGAAGCTGTGCAGATCGCGGCGGCATCCGCTCTTCGGCCCGGGGGCGACTGGGCCTATCCCTACTACCGCGACCTGGCCTTCTGCATCGGGCTCGGCATGACTCCGGAGGAGGTGTTCCTCTCCTTCCTGGGAAAGGCCGAGGACCCCATGAGCGGCGCCCGCCAGATGCCGTCCCACTACAGCATGCCGCACCTGCGGATCGTCTCGCAGTCGAGCCCGACTGGCACGCAGTATCTCCAAGCGGTCGGCTGCGCCCTCGGGTCGAAGCTGGAAGGGACCGACGAGGTCACCTACGTCTCCTCGGGCGAGGGGACGACGAGCCAGGGCGACTTCCACGAGGCCTTGAACTGGGCGAGCCGCGAGAAGCTCCCCGTCCTCTTCTGCATCCAGGACAACAAGTATGCGATTAGCGTCCACATCTCACAGCAGACGACGACTACGGTCCATGATCTCTGCGCGGGATATGTGAATCTGAGGCGCTATCAGGTCGACGGGACCGACTTCGCGGCGTCGTACGACATCATGCGCGAGGCGGTGGCGGGATGCCGAAGGGGGGAGGGCCCCGCCGTCGTCGTCGCGGACGTCGTGCGGTTGCTTCCCCATTCCTCGAGCGACAACCAAGCGAAGTACCGTTCGAGGGAAGATCTTGAGGCCCAGAAGGCGCGCGACCCGATCCCCAGGCTGGAATCGCTGCTCCTCGCCGCCGGGGGCGTGAGCGCGGAGGACGCGGAGGCCCTGCGGGACGAGATCCGGCGGACCGTCGATGCGGCGGCCGACCACGCCGCCGGCCGCCCCGACCCGGATCCGGCGACCGCGACAAGCGGGGTCTGGAGGGACGACGTCTATCTTCCCCCTCCAGGGGCCTCCTTGACGCCGGCGGCGAAGGGTGAGCCGATCGTGCTCGTGGACGCGATCAATCACGCGCTGGTGGAAGAGATGGCGCGCAATCCCAGGATCGTCGTTTATGGGGAGGACGTCGAGGACCACAAGGGCGGGGTCTTCACCGCCACGACCGGGCTCTCGGTTCGCTTCGGGCGCGAGAGGGTCTTCAACTCGCCGCTCGCCGAGTCGAGCATCATCGGGACGGCGGTCGGCCTTGCCTCCAGGGGATTCCGCCCCGTCGTGGAGATCCAGTTCGGCGACTACATCTGGCCCGCGATGAACCAGATCCGCAACGAGCTGGCCACGATGCGCTACCGCTCCGCCAACGGCTGGAGCTCGCCTGTGGTCGTGCGGGTCCCCGTGGGGGGGTACATCCACGGCGGTCTCTGCCACAGTCAGAACATCGAGGCGACCTTCGCGCACTTCCCCGGTCTCTACATCGTCTACCCATCGAACGCCGCCGACGCGAAGGGGCTCCTCAAGAGCGCGATCCGGGGCGAGGACCCGGTCCTCTTCCTCGAACACAAGGGGCTCTACCGGCAGATCTACGCCTCGAGCCCCGAGCCGGACGACTCCTTCCTTCTTCCCTTCGGGCGGGCCCGCGTCGCGCGCGAGGGGAGCGACGTCACGGTGGTGACCTATGGAGCCTTGGTCAAGCGATCGCTCGACGCCGCCGCGAAGATGCAGGCCCGCGGGGTCTCGGTCGAGGTCCTCGATCTGCGCACGATCATCCCGTGGGATCGCGAGGCCGTTCTCGAGAGCGTCGCCAAGACCGGCCGCGTTCTGATCGCGCACGAGGATGTGCTGACGGCCGGCTTCGGGGCGGAGGTGGCGGCCGTGATCGCGCGGGAGGCCTTCGAGGCGCTCGACGCCCCGCCGATGCGGATCGGGGGAGGCGATAGCCCGGTCCCCTACAGCCCGCCGCTCGAGGCGGCTGTCCTTCCGCAGGAATCGGACATCCTGAGAGGGCTCGAGGAGCTCGCGTCATACTGACGCAGAGCGGAGGAGGACGTGGATCGATGAAAGTCGAGATGGTCATGCCGCAGATGGGAGAGAGCATCACGGAGGGGACGATCCTCCGGTGGCTCAAGCGGGAGGGGGAGAGCGTCGAGCGCGACGAGAACATCCTCGAAATCTCGACGGACAAGGTCGACTCGGAGATCCCGTCACCGGCGCGCGGGACGATCGTGGCGCTGCTCGCGCAGGAAGGAGAGACGGTCCCCGTCGGCCAGGTGGTCGCGGAGATCGAGACGGAGGAGGCGGCGAAGAGGCCGGACTCCAAGAGCCCGGCCGAAGGGGGCCGCGCGCGGCCGTCCCCGCCGGCCGCCTGCGAGAGGCGCGCGCCGGCTGAGACCGCGGGCGCGAGACCGGCGATCGGGGAGCGGGAAGCGAGCGCGGGGGGCGAGATCGCGGGGAGCAAGCCCGCGCCTCCTCCGGGCGGAAACGAGGCTGACGGCGCAGCGGCGCCCGTAGGGGCGCCTGAGGGGAGGTTCCTCTCGCCGGCCGTTCGCTCCATCGCGCACACGGAGGGGATCGGCCCCGACGTGCTCGCCGCGATACCGGGCTCGGGACGGGGCGGCCGGTTGACCAGAGACGATCTGCTCGCCTATCTCGAGAGCCGCGGAGCAGGCGGCGACGCGGCGCGCGGGACGCGCGCGCCCGAGGATCGCGGGACGGCGCGGGCGCCGGCCGCAGCCGCGCCGGCGCGCGACGGTGCTTCAACCGACGGGATGCCCAAGCCGCAGGCTCTCGCCGCGCCGGGCTCGCCCCGCAAGGGGCCGGCGCCGCCCCCAGCCCCGTTTCCGGCGAAACCGAGTGAGACCAGGACGACCCCCGAGGGGCCGATCGATCTCTACCCGATGGACCACATCCGGCAGAAGATCGCGGACCACATGGTGCGCTCCAAGGCCACGTCGCCGCATGTCGCCTCGGTCGGCGAGGCCGAGATGACGCGGATCGTCCGCTATCGGGACGCGGTCAAGGAGGGATTCGAGCGGCAGGAGGGTTTCAAACTCACGCTCACTCCCTTCTTCGTTCTGGCCGCCGTGCGCACTCTGCGGGAGTTCCCCTTCGTGAACGCGTCGATCGAGGGGAGCGCGATCCTGGTGAAGCGTTTCATCAACATCGGAATCGCCGTCGCCACGGACCACGGCCTCATCGTTCCCGTGATTCGGCGGGCCGACGCGCTGAACCTGCTCGGTCTCGCCCGGGCGGTGAACGATCTCGCAGGCCGCGCGCGGGGCAAGGGGCTCAACCCGGAGGAAGTGACGGGCGGGACCTTCACGATCACCAACATGGGGATGGTCGGCACGCTCTTCGGCATCCCGATCATCGCCCAGCCTCAAGTCGCGATTCTCGGGATCGGCGCGGTTCAGAAGCGCGCCGTTGTTCGAGACGACGCCGTCGCGATCCGCGACATGATGTACGTGTCCCTCTCCTACGATCACAGGCTCGTGGACGGAGCGATGGGAGGCGCGTTCGTGGAGCGCTACGTCCACCATCTGGAGTCGATGGACCTCCCCTCATGAGGCGATGATGCCGGGAGAGCGCGCCGTGGAGCGCGGGCGGCGCCCGCCGTGGCTTCGTGTGCGGCTTCCTCAAGCCGGGGCATACGCCGAGACGCGCGGCATCGTTGGGAAGCAGCGGCTTCACACGGTCTGCGAGAGCGCGCGATGCCCCAACATCGGCGACTGCTGGGGGGCGGGAACGGCGACCTTCATGATCCTCGGCGATATCTGCACCCGCGGATGCCGGTTCTGCGCCGTCAAGACCGGCAGGTCGGGTCTCCTTGATCTCGAGGAGCCTGCTCGGGTGGCGGAAGCGGTGGCCGCGATGGGGATCCGCCATGCCGTCGTGACCTCCGTCAACCGCGACGAGCTTCCCGATGGAGGCGCGGGACTCTTCGCCGCGACGATCCGGGCCATCCGGAAGAGGTGCCCGCGGGTCACCGTCGAGGTCTTGATCCCGGACTTCATGGGATCGCGGGAGGCGCTCGATGTCGTTCTCGACGAGCGGCCCGAGATCCTGAATCACAACGTCGAGACGGTGCCTCGCCTCTACCGGAGCGTGAGGCCGCAGGCACGTTACAAACGATCCCTCTGGGTCCTGGCCAGGGCGGGGAGCCGCGGTCTTCTCACGAAGTCGAGCCTCATGGTCGGCATCGGGGAGACGGAGGAGGAAGTCCTCGAGGTCTTCCGGGATCTTCGATCCGCGGGGTGCGACATCGTGACGATCGGGCAGTACCTCCAGCCGACGCCGGAGCATCTTCCGGTCAGTCGCTGGGTCGTTCCCGAGGAGTTCGCCCGCTACGAAGAGCGGGGGCTGGCGCTCGGTTTCCGGCATGTGGAGAGCGGACCGCTGGTGCGTTCCTCCTTCCGCGCAGAGCGCGCGATCTCACTCCTGGCCCCCGATCGTGAAGAAAAAGCTTGACAGTGCGAACAGGCGTTCGGTAATCTCTTCCCTGTAGGCGATTCTCGGGACCGGGTGGGAGAGCCGGCCCACTGCTGTCCCCCCCGACGCAGGCGGCTTCCTGCCCGGCCCCTGAATCCCATGGAGGTAGAGGTGTGAGAGCGCTTACCCATCGCCAGAGGGAAATCCTCGATTACATCCTTCGGTCGATCGCGCAGGATGGCCGCTTCCCCTCCTACCGGGAAATCGGCGCGCATTTCGGCCTCACATCGCCCGCGACGGTGAGCCAGCATCTCGAGGCCTTGGCCGCGAAGGGGGTCTTGACGAGACAGGGGCGATACTTCGCCCCGGCCGAGTCCCTTCGTTTCGATCAGGGGATCCCGATCGTCGGCCGCGTGGCGGCGGGCAGTCCGATCACGGCTGTGGAGAATATCGAGGACCACATCCGCTGGGATCGGCTGGGGGGCGAGGGAACCTTCGCCGTGCGCGTCGTCGGGGACAGCATGATCGACGAGGGGATCCGCGAGGGGGACGTCGCGGTCGTCCGGCCGACGGACCAGGTCGCCCAGGGGGAGCTCGTCGTCGCCTACGTAGGCGATGAGCAGGAGGCGACGGTGAAGCGCTACCACAGGCAGCGTGACTGGATCGAGCTGCATTCCTCCAATCCGCGATATGCGCCGATGCGCTTTCCGAGCGACGACAGAAACTTCCGTCTCGCCGGGAAGGTCCTCGCGATCCTGCGCAGGTATTGATTCCTGCCGGGGGCACGGGAACGCCCGCCGTCCAGCCGGATGCTCCGATGCGCTGGGAATCGATCGACGAGGCCGTCAAGGTCCGAGCCGACTTCCACGGCGGGGCGATCACCCCGCTCCTGTTTCGGCGCGGCGCGGAAGTCCGCAAGATCCATAACGTGAACACGCGCTGGCAGGATAGCCGCGGTCGCCATCGTCTCTGCTACTTCTCGGTCACCGCGGACACGGGAGATCTCTATCAACTCTGCTTCGACACGGGCGATCTCACCTGGCGGCTCGAGTACGTGATGTTCGAGGGGTAGGGGGAGCTTGATCGATGGACGGTGCCGAGGCTCTTGCGATCGAGACGGTGCCCGGAGGGTGCGGCCTGCGGGTCCGGGTCCGCCCGGGCGCGCGCGAGACGCGCGTCATCGGGGTCCACGGGGGATCGCTCAAGGTGTCGGTTGCGGAGGCGCCGGAAAAGGGGAGGGCGAACGACGCCGTTCGGGGCCTGCTGGCATCCATCCTGGGGGTGAGCGTGGCGAGCATCGAGATCCGCTCCGGCCTCGGATCGAGGGAGAAAGGGGTGAGGATCGCTGGGCTGAGCGCCTCCCTCTGCCGGGAACGGCTCGGGCGGCACCCGGTCTGACGCCAGACCCCTCCCGATGGCGGGCTCCGAAGGCTCGCGCCGTGAGGCGCGAGCCGCCGCGCTCCTGCCTGGACGAGTGGAGTTGACACACGAACATGCGTTCGGTATTCTCCCGCTCTGAGGAGGAGAGAGGATGAAACCGCGCGCCCCCCGGCCCGACACGCCTGATCGATCGCCGGCGTCTTGCACGACGACCCCGTCCAGCGTCCCTCAGCCCCTCGTTCACCGCCCGGGCGACTCCCGCACGCGCCGGGCGCCTCCGCATCCGTGGGATCCGCATCCGGCGATCCTGCATCTGGACATTGACGCCTTCTTCGCCTCGATCGAGCAGTTGCGCAACCCGCGGCTGGCGGGCCGCCCCGTCATCGTCGGGACCGGCGTGATCGCTTCCTGCTCCTATGAGGCGCGCCGCCGCGGCTGCGGGGCCGGCATGTCGCTCCGGGAGGCTCGCCTCCGCTGCCCCGAGGCTGTCGTCCTCGATGGGCGCGCGCAGATCTACCGCTGCTACGCGGAGCGGGTCTTCGACATCGCCGCCCGCTATGCGCCGGCGATGGAGACTTTCCTGGACGAGGCCTACCTCGATCTCTCGGGCAGCGAGGGCGCGCAGGGAAGCTACATCGATGCGGCGACCCGCCTGCGCGCCGAGATCCGGCGCGCGACCGGCCTCGCCGTCTCGGTCGGCGTCGCCACAAACCGGATGTCCGCCAAGATGGTCACGAAGACGGTCAAGCCCGACGGCGTGGGACTCCTCGCCCCCGGGCTGGAGGAGGCCTTCGTCCTCTCGCGGGCGATCGGCGATCTGCCCGGAGTGGGGCACGCGATCGGTCCGACTCTCTGGCGGCTCAACGTCCGCACGGTCGGGCAGCTGCGGGAGCTGCCGGAGCAGGCGCTGCGCGGTCTCTTCGGGCCATCGATGGGGCGCGCCATCTGGGAGCGGGCCTGGGGGCGTGACACGCGGGTCGTGAGCGCGCGCGAGATCCCCGGATCGATCCGGCGGGAGACATCCTTCCACCAGCCCACGATCGACCGGCGCGAGATGCGGGCGATGCTCCACTACTTGGCGGCTCGCGCGGGTGGCGAGATGCGCCGTCTGGGGCTCGCGTGCCGGACGGTGGCCGTTCACCTCCGCTACGCGGGCGGAGAGGTGTGCGCCAAGCGCTCCTCCTTTCCATCACCGACCGCCGTTGACAAGCAGGTCTACGGCCGCGCGGAAGCGCTGTTTGACGGACTCTTCACGCGGCGCTCGGCGGTCCGGAACATCGGCGTCGAGATCGGAGGCTTCGGGCGCGCGGCCGCCGAGCAACTCGACCTTCTGGACGGAAGGGGGAGCGTGCGGCAGGCCGACCTGGAAGCGGGCCTGGACAGGGTGCGCGACCGGTTCGGATTCGCGGCCGTCATGGGAGGGGCGAGCCTCCATCTGCTCGGGAAGCTCGAGCGCGACGCGCACGGATTCGTCCTGCGCACGCCGAGCCTCACGCGCTAGCGCAAGCCCGGCCGGCGGCGCAGAGAGCCTTGACGATCCCCTCTCCCTAAGATCGCCCTTCTCTCTTGCGAAGGCCCGAGGGGCGGCCCTTTCCCGCGCTGGGGCGGGTCGAAGCTCTCTTCCTTGCTCGGCCGGGAGTCTTGTCGGGGGAAGGCGTCGCGGGCAGACCCTTCGACCGCTCCTCCAGCCGCTCGATCTTTTCGCGCATCTCCTTCGCTTCCCCCTGCAGCTTCTCCATGTCGCCCCGGAGCCTCTCCACGTCCTCTCCGCGCTTCTTCTGTCCCGCCAGATCGTCCGCGGCCATGAGGTAGTGATTCACCAGCCGTGGATCGGTCGTCGCGGCGGCGGCGCGGCGCAGAGCGGCGATGCCGGAGTCGTGGCCCAGGGAGACCAGGGCGTTCGTCACGCGCGTGAAAACGAGATAGGAGCGATCCTCCAGGAAGCGGGAGAGCTCCTCGGCGATTCTCGGGGCCAAGAGGGGACGCGCGGCGCCGAGATCGGCCAGGGCTGACATCGCCCCCACGCGGCAGGACCAGTAGCGGCGCCGGTCCGACGCAAGGGAGAGGATGTCGTCGACGGCCTCCTCCTCGCGCGCCGCGGCGAGGCCCCGCGCCGCATGAAGAGCCAGGATGTCATGCCATGACTGGCGGCGCATCGCTGCGCGAAGGACGGGCGCAGCTCCCGGATGGCGGGTTCTGCCCAGGGCGCTGGCCGCGGCCGCCTCGACGAAGTAGCTGGCATCGCCCTTTCGAACGATCGCTGCGAGGGCCTCTGCCGCGGAGGCTGCGCGGAAGTCGCCGAGAGCCTCCACGACCGCGCGACGAGCCTTCGGGTGCGGCAGATCGACGGCCCCGAGAAGGATCTCCAGGGCGTGCGGCGAGCGGGCGGCCGCCAGGGCGCGCGCG
The DNA here is from genome assembly GCA_016867495.1 of Candidatus Eisenbacteria bacterium. NCBI lineage: Bacteria > Candidatus Eiseniibacteriota > Candidatus Eiseniibacteriota bacterium. Next base: position 13,505 of record VGJL01000058.1, read on the forward strand.
GCCTCCGCCTGAACCCCCCAGAAGGGGTCTTCCATGAGGACCCGCCCGAGAACCGACTCGTCCTTGTACGAGGGTCGTTCGGCGAGCTGCCGGACGGCGTGGACGCGCGCCCCCACGCGGCCGTCGCGACGCGGGCCGACGAGGCTCGCCTCCGGCCACTCGGCTGGGCGCGTGACCTTCCATGTGGCGAGGACCGCAAGTTCCGGATCGAGGGCGACCGTGACCGGCTTGCCTTCGACGCGCAGGTAGAAGGACTGCTCCTGGGCGGTCATCTCGAAGGTCTCGGCGCGGAGGCTTCCATCCTCCACGAGGCACTCGATGCGGATCGGTACGGCGAAGATCGGCGCTCCGCCATCGGTCTTCTGCACCTGCTTCAGGCTGGCGCGGATCCTCTTCTCGTTCTCTTCCCAGGCGATCGATCCTTCGATCTCGGCATGGCCGGGGCTCATGATCCACTGGTCGAAGAACGAGGCGAGATTCTTCCCTGAAGCATCCTCGAAGGCTCGGATCAGATCGATCGTCTCGACGCAGCCGTTGGCGTGGCGCTTCACGTAGAGCCTGATCGCCTTCCAGAAGATCGCGTCGCCGAGGCGCCGGCGGAGCATGTGAAGGACCCATCCGGCTTTTGGGTAGAGGTGCATGTCGAAGAGGTCGGACGGGTAGGCGTATCGATTCGAAACGATGGCGCGCCGGTAGGGCTCGGCCATGTAAGCGGCCGCGAACTGGAGGATCTCATAGTCGAACTCCTCCCGGCCGAGGTCCTCCTCCATCCAAAGAGCCTCGAGATATGTCGCGAAGCCCTCGTTCAGCCAGGCGTGCGCCCATGACTTGCAGGTG
>VGJL01000059.1 GCA_016867495.1 Candidatus Eisenbacteria bacterium
CGCCGCCACGACGTGCCTCCCTGCCGGAGGAGTCCGGCACCCCTTTTTTAGGGTAGCGCAGGCCGGGCCGCGCCACAACCGGACGGGTCTTCTCCCACCGAGTCCGCTCGGGTAGACATGCGGGGACCGAAGTGCCGGGATCTCCTGTGGCGCTCTTGGACCATGGCCAAACCGAAGGGGAGGAGCAGGAAGAGATCATGAAGGGCGATCCGAAAGTCATCAAGTTGCTCAACGAGGCTCTGACGGCGGAGCTGACCGCGATCAACCAGTACTTTCTCCACGCCGAGCTGTGCGAGAACTACGGCTACGAGATTCTCTACAAGGCGATCCGTACGGAATCGATCGACGAGATGAAGCACGCCGACTGGCTCATCGAGAGGATTCTTTTTCTCGATGGGATGCCCAATATGAGCCGCTACTTCGAGATCAAGATCGGCAGTACGGTCGATGCGATGTTCGCGAACGACCTCAAGCTCGAGAAGGACGCGATCGTCCGCCTCAACAAGGGAATCGCCCTCTGCGCCCAGGTCGGGGACAACGGATCCCGCGATCTGCTCCAGAAGATCCTGGGCGACGAGGAGAGGCATCTCGACTTCATCGAGACCCAACTCTCCCTCATCGAGCAGATCGGCATGGCGAACTACCTGAGCCAGCAGGTGGGGGCGGAGAAGGAGTAGGCTGGCTCCGGGGTCACCCCCGGGCCGAGCTGATGCGCCTTGTAGGCGTCGCCGCTTCCGTCAAGCCGGCCCGGCGGTTTCGATGGACCCCGGCCTGTCTCCTCGCCCCGCGCCGCGAACGCGAACATAGCGGGGCGAGGAGACAGGTCGGGGTCCCATGATCGGATCCGCGATCAGATCCGAGGAGATCGACTCCCCTAACTACTGCTGAACTCCCTCGATCATCAGGTCGATCATCACCTCGTCGCCCAGGACGAGCCCGCCCGCATCGAGCGTCTTGTTCCAGCTCACGCCGAAGTCCTTTCGGTTCAGCTTTCCCGTAGCGTGGAAACCGCCGCGGGTCTTGCCGTCCATGCCCGGACCGAAGCCCAGCAGATCGACAGTCAGCGTGACCGGCTTCGTCACGCCGCGCATAGTGAGATCTCCCAGAACCTCGAGACGGCCATCGGCGAGCTTCCCGACCTTCGTGCTCTTGAAGACGAGCTTCGGATGGGTCTCCGCGTCGAAGAAGTCGCCGGCGCGGAGGTGATTGTCCCTCATCTCATTGTCCGTAGAGAATGCGTCGAACCATTGGAACTGCTCCTTTCTGGAATGTCGTCAGAGTCCTACTCCACGGGAATGCCGCCCTTGTTCTGGGCGAGCCAGGCATCGAACGTCCTGAGCGATGGATTCAGGGCGCGGGGCAGATCGAGCTTCCGCGCGCCGCAGAAGACCTCGTTGAAGTCCCTCTTGAACTGGAACATGTTGCCGAGATCCTCGGCTCCGGGGAACCCCAGGCTCCGGTAGACATCGGGCGACATGTCGGCGTAGCGAACCTCCTGCCCCAAGGCCTGTGTGAGCGACGCCGCCATCTCCGCCCCACTCAGGTGCGCGCCGGCGATGCCGACCGTCCGGCCGACGAACTCGGCGCCCCGCTTGAAGAGCGCATAGGCGCACTTGCCGATGTCCTCGGTGGCGATCCCGGGCAGCTTCTTGTCGCCCATCGGCAGGGTCAGGACGAGCTTCCCGTCCGGACCGCGCTTCGGACCCATCCCGAACTGGATGAAGTTCTCCCAGTAGAACGAGGTCAGCAGGAAAGTCGTGGGGACGCCCATGTCCGCGAAGAACCGATTGGCCTCCCCCTTGGCGTCGAAGTGGGGAACCTTGTACTTGCCCATGAGCGTGGGCATCCGATCGTCCTCGAGCGGAACCCACCGTCGCGTGTCCTCGAGAGTCGACCAGACGACGTGCTTGAGGCCGGCATGCTTCGCGGCCTCCGCCATCGCCTTCACCTGGGCCATCTCCCTCTCGGGAGAGAAATGCTCCCAGAAGAAGGTGACGCAATAGGCGCCGTAGGCTCCCGCGAAGGCCCTCTTCAGGCTGTCGATGTCATCTACGTCGGCGGCGACGACCTCGGCTCCGAGACGGGCCAACTCCTTCGCCTTCGCCGAGTTCACATCCCGTGTAAGGGCGCGGGCGGCGAACCCGCTGTTCGGATCGGCCTGGATGGCGCGCACCAGGCTGCCGCCCTGCGCGCCGGTCGCGCCGACAACCGCTATGATCTTCTTCTCTGCCATGTTCGATTCTCCCTTCTGATGGACCCGCGGGCCGCCATCCGATGGCGCTTGAACCCTCCGTCCGAAGTTCGGCCTCGGCCTTGAGCAACCGTGTATGGAACACCAAACTTGACCAGAAAGTCCAGTAAACTGCCTAGTTTGAAGAGCCTGTTCCTGGGGTGGCCCCAAGGGCCAAACTATCTCGTATGATATTGTGCATCAATCAGTTGCTGGCTTAGTCAATCAGCAGAGTCGATGATGGCGCGCGTTGTCTTGCATTAGACTTCCTAATTCGTCCTCGCGACGGCTTGCATGCGGCTCGATCGGCTTGACCGCGGCGCGGCTCCGAGAGGATCCTCGCCTCGCGATGAATTCGAGCGCATCCAGGGACCGGCCCCGCGGCTTCGAGCCGGTGGACCACACGGCGGACATCGGACTCCGCGCCTGGGGGCCCACGCTGGAGGATCTCTTCGCGCAGGCGGCAATTGGGATGACCAATCTTCTGGTCGATTCCGGGCGGATCCGCCAGCGAGAGGAGAGGCGCGTGGCGGTCCCCGCCGGCGATCTCGAGGAGGTCCTCGTGGGCTGGCTCCAGGAGATCCTCTATCTCCACGAGGTCGGCCGCTTCGTCGCGTCGGAGTTCCGTGTGGCGCGGGCGGGTTCCGATGGGGTGGAGGCGACTCTTCTTGGGGAGCCGATCGATCGCGAGCGGCACGCCCCGAGGATGGACATCAAGGCCGCGACCTACCACGATCTGAGGATCGAGCGGACGCGGGGAGCCGACGGCTGCGAGAGGTTCGAGACGGTCATCATCTTCGATGTCTGAGCGCCCGGTCTCTTCGAGAGGAGCTTTGTAGGGATGAAGGACGGCGGATCGATAGAGCTTCGAAAGGTCAGCGACACCCTCTTCGAGATCCCGAGGAGCGGCGGGATGCGCGTCGCTGGGCGCATCTACGCCGACGAGAAGCTACTGAGCGAGATCGAGGGGGAGGGCGGCCTCGCGCAGGTTCGAAACGTCGCCCACCTCCCGGGGATCGTGGGCTACTCCCTGGCCATGCCCGATGTCCACTGGGGCTACGGATTCCCGATCGGCGGAGTGGCGGCCACCGACCCGGAGCAGGGCGGCGTCGTCTCGCCGGGAGGGGTCGGATACGACATCAACTGCGGTATCCGCCTCTGCCCGACGCGCCTCACGGTGGACGAGGTCCGGCCGAGGATCGACAAGCTCGTCGCCCGGCTCTTCTCCAACATCCCATGCGGGGTCGGTTCGGAGGGGGCGATCCCCAGCGTGTCGAAGAAGGAGCTTCAGGCCGTGATGCGCCTCGGGGCGCGATGGGCGATCGAGAAGGGATACGGCGATCCCGGCCAGACGAAGAACATCGAAGATGACGGGCGCATCGAGGGCGCCGACCCGGACGCGGTCAGCGAGCGCGCCGTGGAGCGCGGTCTGGAGCAGATCGGGACGCTCGGATCGGGCAATCACTTCGCCGAGATCGATGTCGTGGATCGGATCTTCAATCCCGAGGTCGCCCGCTCCTTCGGGATCGAGGAGAACCAGATCGCCATTCTGATCCATACGGGGTCGAGGGGATTCGGCTATCAGATCTGCGACGACTACCTGAGGACCCTGGGCCGGGCCATGCAGAAGCACGGCATCCAGCTCCCCGATCGCCAGCTCGCCTGCGCTCCCGTCGCCTCGGAGGAGGGGCGCGCCTATCTGGCGGCGATGGCATGCGCGGCCAACTTCGCCTGGGCCAATCGCCAGACGATCCAGCACCTCGCGGAGAAAGCGCTGATCGATGGGATGGGCCGATCCCGCGGGGACATCGGCCTGCGCCTCCTCTATGATGTATCCCACAATGTCGCGAAGATCGAGTGGCATGAGGTCGAGGGGAAGCTGCGCCGGCTCTGCGTGCATCGGAAGGGGGCCACGCGCGCCCATCTTCCGCGCGGACAGGAGGGACGCTGGCCGCACGGGCAGCCGGTGATCATCCCGGGCGACATGGGGACCGAGAGCTACATTTGCGTCGGCACCGAGAGATCCCTCGGGGAGACGTTCGGGAGCACCTGCCACGGGGCGGGCCGCGTCCTCAGCCGGACCGCGGCGAGGGCGCGATTCGGCAAGCGCGACCTCGTCCGTGAGCTGGCGGACGGGGGGATCACGGTGATGGCCAAGGGAAGGGGCACACTGGCGGAGGAGATGACGGGCGCCTACAAGAATGTCGAGCGCGTCGTCGACGTGATGGATCGCGCCGGCATCAGCCGGAAGGTCGCCCGGCTGCGTCCCCTGGGCGTCATCAAGGGATAGGGCGCCGGGCGTTTCGGCGCCCGCGAGGAGCGGTTTGGAAGAGACGGCCTCCAGCGCGGCGGGATCGAAGGCGGGCGAATCCTCCTCAGGGCGGCCGCCCGCTCAAGGAGATCTCGCGCTCTACCTGAGGATCCTCTCCTTCCTCCGCCCGTACGGCCGCTCCATCGCCCTGATCCTCGTCTTCAACGTCTTCTTCGTCGTCTTCAACGCCCTCTCCGTCTGGCTGGTCGCCCCCTTCATCAACACGCTCTTCCGCGCGGCCTCGCCGTCCGCGGGCGCCCCCGCCGCGGCGCTCGACGATCCGTCCGCTTCCTTCGGCCTCATGAACCTCAATGCGTGGCTCAAGGATCGGACTGAGGAGCTGATCCGGCACGACAGCCCGTTCGAGACGTTGAAGCTCCTCTGCCTTCTGATCTTCGCGGCCTTCCTGCTCAAGAACTTCTTCGCCTTCGCGGAGGCCTACACCGTGAGCTTCGTCGAGCAGAAGGTGATCAAGGACCTGCGGGAGCGGGTCCATGACCACATGATCCGTCTTCCCCTCGGGTTCTTCGCGAAGTACCCGAGCGGCAATCTCATGTCCCGGGTCATCAACGACGTCAACTCGCTGAACGTCGCGCTGAACCGGAGCTTCACAAAGGTCATCCGCGACCCGATCGTGATCATCGTCTTCGTCGTGCTCCTCTTCAGCATAAGCTGGCAACTCACGCTTCTCGCCCTCGTCGTCATTCCCCTGAGCGGAATCCTGATCCAGAGGATCGGGCAGAGCCTCAAGAGAAAGAGCCGGCGGGTCCAGGAGCGGATCGCGGAGATGACTTCGGTCCTGCAGGAGAGCATCACGGGCGTGCGGGTCGTGAAGGCCTTCTCGATGGAGCCTTACACGGCGGCGAAGTTCGGCGGGAAGGTCTCGGATCACTTCCGCGCGGTCTTAAAGCAGGTGCGGCTGCACCGCCTCTCCTCGCCCCTCTCGGAGACGCTCGGCGTGGGGATCCTCGTCTGCGTCCTCTGGGCGGGAGGCCGCCTCGTCCTGCGGGGCGAACTGCTCGATCCGGAGGACTTCATCCGCTTCCTCGTGATCCTCTTCTCGGTCATGCAGCCGATCAAGAGTCTCGCGGAGCTCAACAACAACGTGCAGATCGCCCTCGCTTCGGGGGCAAGGGTCTTCGAGATCATCGACACGCCGGTCACCATCGCCGACCGGCCCGGCGCCGTCGAGAAGCGAGGCTTCGAGCGCGGGATCGCATACGAGAATGTCTCTTTCCGCTACGAGCCGGACGATCCACTCGTCCTCGATGGAATCAACCTCGAAATCCGCAAGAACCAGCGGGTCGCCCTCGTCGGAAGCAGCGGCGCGGGAAAGACCACCCTTGTGCACCTCTTGCCGCGTTTCTACGACGTGCACGGCGGACGGGTCTTGATCGATGGAGTGGACGTCCGCGATCTGAAGCTCAAGAGCCTGCGCGACCTGATGGGGATCGTGGGCCAGGACGTCATCCTCTTCAACGACACGGTGGCGAGCAACATCGCGTGCGGGGCCGCGGTCCCGGACGCCGAGCTTCTCGAGCGGTCGGCCCGGCTGGCCAACGCGCACGACTTCATCTCCAGGCTCCCCGCGGGGTACGAGACGCTGATCGGCGAGCGGGGGATGCGCCTCTCGGGCGGCGAGCGGCAGAGGCTCTCGATCGCGCGCGCTCTCTTCAAGGACCCGCCGGTCCTCGTCTTCGACGAGGCGACCTCCTCGCTCGACTCCGAGTCGGAGAGCCTGATCCAGGAGGCGATCGAGAATCTGATGAAGGACAGAACCGTCCTCATCATCGCCCATCGGCTCTCCTCCGTCATCCGCGCCGACAAGATCGTCGTTCTCGACGAGGGGAGGATCGTCGACGAGGGCCCGCATCAAGAGCTCCTCGCGCGCTGCGGCCGCTACCGGCAGTTCTATGAGCTGCAGCTTCTCGAGACCGAGTGACCGCGGCCGCTCAGGCATGAACATCCTCTTCCTGAACAGCATCGGCGCGGGCGTCTGGGGAGGGGGCGAGAAGTGGATGCTCACCGCCGCCCTCGGCCTTCGCGCCCGGGATCACGCGATCCTCTTCTGCGGGCGGCCGGGATCGACGCTCCTGCGCCGCTGTGCCGAGGCGCGGATCGAGACCGTCCCGCTCGCGATCCGCGGGGACTTCGATCCCGTGACGATCTGGCGGCTGCGCGGAATCCTGACAAGGGCCCGGATCGATGTCGTCATCGCGAACTTCAACAAAGACGTCCGGCTGGCGGGCCTGGCCGCGCGGCTCGGCACATCGGCGATCGTGATCGCGCGAAACGGCCTCCCCATCGTCCCGAACAGCGGGCGACATCGTCTCATCTACCGGCATCTCGTCTCGGGAATCATCACGAACACAGCCGCCATCAAGGGGCGCTACCTCGCCTACGGCTGGATGGACGAGGCGTTCATCACGGTCATCCACAACGGGATCGACGCCGCGCAACCGATCCGCTTCGGACGGACCGAGACGCTTGAGCGGCACTCCATCCCGGAAGGACGGCCGATCGTCGGGATCTTCGGCCGCCTCGTCGGGCAGAAGCAGCACGACCGCTTCCTCGACGCGGCGGCGGCAATCGCGGTGGCGATCCCCGACGCGGTCTTCCTGATCGTGGGCGACGGCCCGTTGCGCGCGGAACTCGCGCGGCGCGTCGACCGGCTCGGGCTCGCCGACAATGTCCGCTTCCTGGGATTCCATCGCGATGTCATGCCCCTCTTGTCGATCTGCGATCTGGTCCTCTTGACGTCGAAGAAGGAAGGGCTGCCCAACGCGGTGCAGGAGGCGATGCTCGCCGGCCGCGCAGTCGTCGCCTTCGACGTGGGCGGCGTCCGGGATCTCATCCCGGACGGCCGCTACGGCATCGTGGTGCCGCTCGATGATGTCGGCGCCATGGCCAGTGAGGCGATCGGCTTGCTGCGCTCCCCCGCGCGGCGCGAGGCTCTAGGATCGGCTGCGCGAGAGAGGATCGCGACCGAGTTCTCTCTGGACGGAATGATCGCGAGGCTCGAAGCGGAGCTCAGGGGCAGGATGGAGTCCAGACCTCGATGAGTCCGCCCCGCGATGTCATCCGCCGAGGACGCTGATCGTCTCCTCCGCGACACGCTCCATCTCGAGGATTCCCCCCCGCGCATCGATGAAGCGATCGCGCGGACCCAGCGGGCGGTAGCGTTCCGCGTCCGAAGTCTGGAAGAGGGCGAGGGTCGGCACGCCGAGCGCCGAGGCGAAGTGCATGGGCCCGCTGTCCGGGGCCACGACGCAGGAGCATCGCTCGAAGGCCTGGCCGATCCGCACGATGGGCGCAGGCGGAACGAGCGCGAGCCCCCGCCCCTTGAGGCGAGCGAATCTCTGCTCCACATCCGGCTCCCTCGGCCCCCTGAAGATCCAGGGATGGCACCCGGCGTCGAGCAGCCGGGCCGCGAGGTCGACGAAGCGATCGAGCGGCCATCGCTTCGCGCCCCTTCCCCCGACAAACAGACCGACGATCCGGCCGCCGCTTCCCGGCAGCGCGTCGAGGGCAGCCGACCAGGCAGCATCCGGCTCCGGGAGCTTCAGCGAGAGAGGCCATTCCTCGAGGGCCGGCGGCTCGACTCCGAGGAGCACCGCCGCGAGGATGAGCGGGTCCCGCCCGGCGTGGCCTGCCTCGGAGAAAGTGACCGCCTCGCTCAGGTAGGCGGCAGCCAGCGGATTGCCGAAGCCGATCCTCCTGGGGGCGCGCGTGGCGCTCGCGTAGAGGGCGCTGCTGAAAGAGAAGGTGTCGCGGTTGCTGCACTCGATCGCCGCGTCGTAGTCCATCGCGCCGATCCTGTCGAGATCGCGGAAGAAGACCGGAAAGAGGCGCTTCTGCCTCTCCTTGTCGACAACAATCAGCCGGTCGATCCTCCGGTCGGCCTCGAAGATCGACGCGAAGGTCTTGCTCAGGAGCAGTTCGATGCGGAGATCGGGACGAACGCCGCGCAGCCAGCTGAGGGCCGGTGTGAGGAGAATCAGATTCCCCAGCCGGTCGTCGACGCGGACGAGCAGGATCCGCCTGGGAGGACGCTCGCCGGCGCGAGGCGGAAAGAGGACCGGCGCGAGGCGGATGAGCCCCTTCTTTAGCGCGCGCTCAACCTTCATCGCGCACCTCGCGCGCGATCGCCGCGGTGGCCGCCATCGTGAACCAGACCAGCGTCCCCACTTCCTCGTCCGTGAGGAAGCACTGTCCGAGTCCTCCGACTAGGACCGCGATCGCGACCAGCATGCCCGCGGTGAGAAGGGGCCGCCTCGGGTCGCTTTCCGGGAGCCTCCCGCGAACGGAGCCGACCCACCGAAAGAACCGGATCCAAAAGAAGGCGAAGGCCGCCAGGCCGACGATCCCCGCGTTCACCATGATGTTGAGGATGTCGTTGTGGGGATGGGCGGTGGACAGATAGGCGCCGGGCACTCTGTAGTGCGGAAACTGCGTTCGGAAGGTCCCCAGGCCCGATCCGATGATCGGGTGGTCGAGCCAGATGCGCACGGAGGTCGCCCAGAGACGCATCCTCGGATCGTCTCCGAAATCGCCGACCGCCTGGATCCGCTGGCGTACGGCCGGGACGGCGAGAAGTCCGACGATCACAAAGAGGCCGAGCGCGAGCGCCGCCCAGCGCCCTCTCCCCCTGCGAAGAAGAGCCGCGGCCGCGATCGCGGCGAGGAAACCCGCCCATGCCGTGCGCGCGAAGCTCGCCGCGATGCCGGCGATCTGGAGCAGCAGGACGCCCGCGCGAAGGAGGCGTCTCCGCGGCGGGGCCGCGCCGAATAGAAGGGCCATGGCGATCGTCCCGGTGATCAGGACGTGCCCCCCGTATGTGAGATGGTGGCCGAAGAACCCCGTGGCGATGTGAAGGCCTCCGATCGGCTCGAGAAGCCGGCTCCGCACGAGATCCCGCCCCGCGAGGATCTGCCAGAACGCGTAGGCGCACGCGAGGCAGGAGCTGATCATCAAGATTCCCAGGGCGCGCCTCGCGATGCGCGAATCTCGGATGGCCTGGAGAAAGACCGGGAAGAAGAGGAGGATCCACTCCCCCCGCAGTCTACGCAGGCTGTGCCCGCTGTCGGTCGAGAAGAGGACGGATGCGATCTGCGCCCCGGCGAAGAGGAGCCAGGGAAGATCGAGCGGGGTCCGGCGAAACCGGACTCTACCCGACGCGTAGGCGAGGAGGAGCCCGATCAGCGACAGCCCCCAGCCGACCTGGTAGGCGACGATGGAGACGGGCGAGAAGGCGGCGAACAGGCAGGCCCCGGCGGCCGCGGTCGCGAGGCCGATCCGGCCCGCGTCCGCCCGCCGCCCGCCATCCCGCGCGGGATCCGTCATTGCCGTCGCACGCGCCATCGGGGGATCATCCGCGGCCAGAATAGAGCGGATGCCCCTGTCGGGCAACAATGAGCGGCCTCGCAAGCACGGGCGAAGACCCGCGCGGGCCCGCGCGCGGAAGAGTGTTTGACCCGGGGCTCGGACGCATGGGAAACTCAATGACCACGCTCATCTAACCGATGGTCTTTCGAGGGCCGAGACCGCTCGTCGGGCTCGGTGACCAGGGCAAGGGAACAGCGTCCGGCAGGGGTCAACAATGATGCCGATTGGCGAACAGATCGCGATTCTCATGCGGGGGACGCTCTTCGCCGACGAGGTGGAAGGGGCGGACGCCGCCGCGAGATCGGTCGAAGTGGGGGCAGAGGGACGCTCCCTCCGCGAGCAGATGACGCTCGAGCTGCGGGAACGGCTGAAGGAGGGCTGCCCGTTGCGGGTCTACCTGGGCGTCGATCCGACCTCCACCAACCTCCACGTCGGCCACTTCGTCCCGGTTCAGAAGCTGCGGCAGTTCCAGGAGCTGGGCCATCAGGTCGTCTTCCTCATCGGGGACTACACCGCGACCATCGGCGATCCTTCGGATCAGGCGATGGAGAGGAAGCGGTTCACGCACGAGGAGGCTCTCGCGCTCGGACGGTCCTACGCGCAGCAGGCCTTCCGCCTCCTCGATCCCGACCGCACGGAGATCCGCTACAACGGCGAGTGGCTGGCCAAGCTCACATTCGCCGACATCATCAACCTGGCCGCCCTCTTTCCACTCAAGTGGATCGTCAGCCGCCGGGACTTCCGCGATCGCATGGAGCGGGGAGAGTCGCTCCGCCTGCACGAGACGCTCTATGCGCTCATGCAGGGGTATGACGCCTATGCGCTCGCGTGCGACGTGCAGGTGGGCGGATACGACCAGCACTTCAATCTCCTGGCGGGACGCTGGATCCAGGAGCGACAGGGACAGCGGCCGCACGTCATGCTGACCCTTCCGCTCCTGATGGGCACCGACGGACGGAAGATGTCGAAGTCCTACGGCAACGCGATCCAGATCAACGACGCGCCGGAGGAGATGTACGGCAAGACGATGCGGATCGCCGACGAGTTCATCGCCGATTTCCTCGACCTGGCGACCGCGATGAAGCCGGCGGAGATCGACGCCGCGAAGGCCCGCCTCGCGACCAAGGGAACCAATCCGATGGACGTGAAGAAGGACCTGGCGGCTCATCTCGTCGCCATCTACCACGGGGCGGAGGCCGCCGCGAAGGCCGCGGAGCACTTCCGCCAGGTCGTGCAGGAGAAGTCGGCGCCCGACGCGATCGAGGAAGTGCATCTGCCTCCGGGAGCGGCCGAGGGAACGCCTTGGGTGGACATCCTCGTCGCCCTCAAGCTCGCGTCGAGCAAGAGCGAGCTGCGGCGGCTCATCCAGCAGGGCGGCTTCTACATCGATCAGCAGCCGGTCCGCGATCCTTCAGCGGCCTGGGACGGCGGCGAAGAGACGCTGATCCGGCTCGGAAAGAGGCGCTACTTCCGGATCCTGCGCTAGGCGTCCGGGGCGCGCCCGGGGAAGGGGGTCAGGATCAAAACCGAAGCCGATCTCGCGATCCGCGAGGGGCTGAAGCGGATCATCCGCGTCGCCCGCGGCCTGGAGCCGGCGGACCTCGTCCTCAAGAACGCCAGGATCATCAACGTCTTCTCGGGCGACATCCATCCGGGGACCGTGGCGGTCGCCGGGGACAAGGTCGTCGGGATCGGCGACTATCGCGGGAAGCGGGAGGTCGACCTCTCCGGCGCCTACCTAGCCCCCGGCTTCGTCGAGGGGCACATCCACATCGAGAGCTCGATGCTCGCCCCCGCCGAGTTCGCGCGGGCCGTGATTCCGCACGGGACCACGACGGTGATCGCCGATCCCCACGAGCTGGCCAATGTCCTGGGGCTCGAAGGGATCAACTACATGATCGAGCAGTCCCTCGGCCTGCCGATGACGATCTACTTCATGATCCCCTCCTGCGTCCCCTCGAGTCCGCTCGAGACGTCGGGCGCGGCCCTGTCCGCCCGGGAGATCCACTACTTCGTCAACGAGGAGAATGTCCTTGGCCTGGGCGAGGTGATGAACTGGCCCTCGGTGCTCGACGGCGAGCAGGCGACCCTCGACAAGCTTCTCGCCACGGAAGGGAAGAGGATTGACGGGCATTGCCCGGGACTGCGCGGAAAGGATCTGAACGCCTACATCCTCGCCGGGATGAAATCGGATCACGAGAGCGTCTCCGTCGAGGAGGCGCGCGAGAAGCTCCGCCTCGGGATGCACGTGATGGTCCGCGAAGGATCGACTGCCAGGAACCTCGAGACCCTCGCCCCGCTCGTCCGCGAGCTGTCGCACGTCCGGATGAGCCTCATCACCGATGACAAGCACCCCGTGGAGCTCGCCGACGAGGGGCACATCGATTGCCTCCTGCGCCGCGCGGTTGCGTGCGGAATCGATCCCATCACCGCCATCCAGATGGTCACGCTGAATCCGGCGAAGTACTTCGGGACCAGCCACATCGGGGGGATCGCCCCGCGCTACTACGCCGACTTCGCCGTCCTTGAGGATCTGAAGGGCTTCAGGGTGACCCAGGTCTATCACAGAGGAAGGCTCGTGGCCGGGAACGGCCGGATGCTGGCGGAGATCCCGGCCGCTCCGGCGACGCCGCTGCGCGCCAGCATGAACGTGAACTGGGCCGCCTGGAAGGGGCTCGGCATCCCGGCCGAGGCCAAGAGGGTTCATGCGATCGTCTATCAGCCCGGCCAGCTCACGACCGGCAGGACTCTTCTCGAGATCGACGTCCGCGACGGCATGGCCGTCGCCAATCCCCAGCGCGACATCGCCAAGCTCGCCGTGGTCGAGAGGCACAGGGCGACCGGGAACGTCGGCCTGGGCTTCATCGCCGGCTTCGGGCTCAAGAGAGGCGCCATCGCTTCTTCCGTCGCCCACGACGCGCACAATATCATCTGCCTCGGAGTCGACGACGCCGATATGGAGCTTGCCATTCGGACGATCAGCGACCTCGAGGGAGGCGTCCTGATCGCGATCGATGGGGAGGTCCGCGCCTCCCTCCCGCTGCCGATCGGCGGACTGATGTCCGACCGGCCGCTGGACGAAGTCAGGGCGATGATGTCCAACCTCCTCGACGCCGCGCGGGAGACCGGCTGCACGAATCCGGATCCCTTCACCGCGCTCTCGTTCCTCGCCCTGCCGGTCATCCCCTCCCTCAAGCTGACCGATCTCGGCCTCGCCGACGTGGAGGGGTTCCGGCACCTGCCTCTCTTCGAGCAATAGGGCGGCCATGGAATCGCCGATGCGCGCGCAGGGCTCGGAGATCGTGGGATCCTCCCCCGCGCGCGTCGATGCCGGGGACAAGGTCTCGGGGCGCGCCCTCTTCGTGGATGACATCGAGACTCCGGGGGGATGGTTCGGCGGGACGGTCCGGTCCGAGGCGCCGAGAGGCAAGATCAGGGCGATCTCTCTCGATCCCGCCTTCGACTGGTCTTGCGCGGTCGTCGTCACCGCCGGCGACCTTCCCGGACCGAATGTCGTCTCGATGATCAAGGACGATCATCGCATCCTCGCCGCCGGAGATGTCCGCTTCGTCGGAGAGCCTGTCGCCCTCGCCGCGGCGCCCGACCGGGAGACGCTCGCCGCGGCGCTGCGCGCGATCCATGTCGAGATCGATCCGCTCCCCCCCGTGCTGACCATGGAAGAAGCCCTGCGCGGCGATCGGATCATCTGGGGCGATGACAACGTCATCGCCGAGTACGGCATCCGAGACGGGAATCCCGCCGAGCGGATGAGGGAAGCCGACCTCGTCATCGAGGGCGTCTACAGAACGGGACATCAGGAGCATCTCTACATCGAGCCGAACGGGATGATCGCGATGCCGCGCCCCGACGGAGGAGTCGAGACGATCGGCTCGCTGCAGTGCCCCTACTACGTCCACAACGCCCTCGCGATGGCTCTGGGGATCGCGCCGGAGAGCCTGATCGTTCGACAGGCGGCCACGGGCGGGGCGTTCGGCGGCAAGGAGGACTTCCCCTCCGTCCTCGCGCTCCACGCCTCCCTCCTCGCGCTCCGGGCCGGACGTCCGGTCCGGATGATCTACGAGCGCTCGGAGGACATCCGCTGCACGACGAAAAGGCACCCGTCGCTCATCCGGCACAGGACCGGCGTCCGCCGCGACGGGACGATCGCCGCGGCCGAGATCGACATCGTCCTCGACGGCGGAGCCTACGCGACGCTGAGCCCGGTCGTTCTCTCGCGTTCGATTCTCCACGCCGCAGGGGCCTACAGGATCGCCGACATCTCGATCCGGGGCAGGGCCGTGGCGACGAACACGCCTCCCAACGGCGCCTTCCGGGGCTTTGGCGCGCCGCAGAGCCTCTTCGCCATCGAGCGGCAGATCGACCGCATCGCCGCGAGGCTCGG
>VGJL01000060.1 GCA_016867495.1 Candidatus Eisenbacteria bacterium
CGCGCGCCGCGGGAGCTCCGCGACTCGATGCTTCGCTCGGGCTCTCCCGCAACGGACCGGAGTCGGTCCGCTTTTGTCTTCTCGAGCCTCTTCCTGCACGTGCACTCTGTCCGCGTCCACAGGTGGTCGCTGCGCTGGTCCACGACGATGGGTCTCGGGATCGCGGCCGCCGCGGCCTTCCTGGTCACCTTAATCACAGGCGTACTCCTCATGTTCTACTACAAGCCGTATCCGGACGTTGCCTATCTGTCGATGAAGGACATCCACTTCGTTGTGCCGACAGGCCGCTTCATCCGGAACATCCACCGCTGGGCCGGGAATGTCATGGTCGTCCTCGTCCTGCTGCACATGGCCCGCGTCTTCTACACTGCCGCTTACCGTCGGCCGCGCGAGTTCAACTGGGTGATCGGGATGCTCCTGCTGGTGGTCACCCTCGGGCTTTCCTTCACCGGCTACCTGCTTCCATGGGACCAGCTCGCCTATTGGGCGATCACAATAGGAGCGAACATCGCACAATCTCCCCGGGAGCTGACGGACGCCTTGGGGATCACACACCTCTTCGATCTCGGCGGCATCCAGAAGCTCCTTCTTCTCGGTTCGGATCAAGTGGGGGAGGAATCGCTGATCCGCTTCTACCTCCTTCATGTGATGATCCTGCCCCTCGCCCTCGTTGTCCTCTTGTCGGTACATATGTGGAGGGTGCGCAAGGACGGGGGGCTGACGCGCCCCGCGGACGCCGATCTCAGGCTGCCGCCGATCACTCCCGCCACCTACCCCGTCTTCACTGAGGCGCCCCAGAGGACCTACCACCTTGCGGCCGTGGTCAAAGGCCGGACACCGGCGGTGGGGAACGGCCCGGAGAACTGCGTGCCGGCGATGCCCCATCTCTTCTATGCGGAGGCGGCGGTCTTCATGATGACCGTCCTCGCCTGTCTCGCCCTGGCGCTCTTGCGGGACGCCCCGCTGAAGGAGCTCGCGAATCCCGCGGTTCCCGAGAATCCGGCCAAGGCCCCCTGGTACTTCCTGGGACTCCAGGAGCTGGTGTCCTACTCCGCATTCATGGGCGGCATGGGGATCCCGCTGGTCGTGATCCTGGGACTCCTCCTCATCCCGTACCTCGACAGGGAGATCGCGGGGACGGGGGAGTGGTTCGGAGGGCCGGGCGGCAGGCGGGTCGTTGCCAGATCCGCCTTTTTCGGCCTGGGCTCGGTGATCTTGCTGGAGGCCTTCGCCATCCGCTTCGGCTGGATCCGCCAGTGGTGGCCCGAATCTCCCCAGCTCCTGATCACGCTCATCAATCCAGGAACCGTCCTCACTCTCCTGTATGCCATCTTCTCGTTGTGGGCGATCCGGAGGTTCGATTCGGTCAGGGCAGGGGCCATGGCGCTCTTCACATGTTTCTTGGCGGGATTCGTCGTCCTTACCGTCATCGGAGTGCACTTCCGAGGTCCGAACTGGGACTTCTTCTGGTCTCCATCGGATTGGCCGGGGCACTGAGATGCACTCGCGCGCGAACAAGATCCTCCTGCTCGTGTCGAGTCTGGCCGCGCTGGCGCTCCTGGGATCGGCGGCCGTCCGGGAGAACTGGCTGCAGGAGTGGAAGAGGATTCAGCGATCGTATGCCAAGGCTCTCCCGCCCGAGAGCAGGCGGGACTTCCGCGTCCAGCTCCGACAGATCGTTGTCCCACGCCTCCGCGTCTCGGACCGGTGCGTGAGCTGCCACGTCGGGATGGCGCCGGGGGAGCAGGGCATCTCGGGCGACCGGGTTCTCTCCAAGCATCCGAATGTTCATCATGACCCCGCCGACATCGGCTGCACCGTCTGCCACGGGGGGCAGGGGCGGGCCACCGAGAGCGCTGCTGCGCACGGGGACGTCTCCTTCTGGCCCGAGCCGATGATCCCGGCCGGACAGGCCTACGCGGGCTGCGGCACCTGCCACACGCACTTGGCCGTGCCGAGCATGGCCAGGCTGGAGCAGGGACGGGCGCTGTTCGAGAGATCGGATTGCCTCTCGTGCCACCGACTGGACGGTCGGGGCGGCACGATGCGCACGGGAGCGGCGGGCGGAATGGAAGGGCCTGACCTCTCCCGCGCCGGAGCGGTGGGATTCGATGAGAAATGGTATGGAAAGCACGTGAGCAGGAGCGGCGAGCCCGCCGCTGCCGTCTGGAGGGGGGCGGTCCGCTCCCTCTCCCAAGACGACCAGCAAGCTCTGGACATCTTTCTCTCCTCCCGCGTCGGAGCCCCGGGGCTCATCGAGGCCAAGGCGCTCTTCCACTCCCTCGGATGCCGTTGCTGCCACAAAGTGGGGGGAATCGGAGGGGACGACGGCCCCGACCTCACTCGCGTGGGGCAGCTCGATCCCGGCAGATTGGTCTTTGATCACGTGCCGGGCGAGCGCACCGTCCAGAACTACCTCGCCGAGCACTTCCGCGCTCCGGGGAAGGTCGTCCCAGGGTCCCTGATGCCGTCGATGGGGCTGAGCGAGACCCAGATCGAGGCTCTCAATCTCTATATGTTCTCCTTGCGGCGAAGCGAGCTGCCCGAGGCCTTCTGGCCGAAGGATCGGATCCGCGCCGAGCGCTTTGGCGCGCGCGAGTTCGCCTCGGACGGCGCCACGCTCTATGGCGCCTTCTGCGCCGCCTGTCACGGGGCCGATGGACGGGGGATGCGCTATGCCGGGATGCCTCCCTTCCCAGCCATCGGGGGAAGAGACTTCCTGAGTATCGCGTCGGACTCCTTCTTGGCTGTCACGATCCGGTCCGGCCGGCCGGGGCGCCGGATGCCCGCATGGGGGTCTCCCGGCGGGCCGTTCAGCGAGTCCGAGATCGACGGGATCGTGCGCCACATCCGCGGGCTTGGAGAAGGGACGCCCTTCGCGGGCGACAGCGGGCCCCGTCGATGGATCGTCGCAGATGCGATTCGGGGCGAGTCCCTTTACAAAGCCAACTGCTCCCTCTGCCATGGCCCTGGGGGAGAGGGGGGCGAAGGGCCCGCGCTCAACAATCAGGTCTTTCTGTCGAGCGCCTCGGATCTCTACCTGCTCGAGACGATCCGGGGCGGACGCGGCGGCACGTCGATGACGGGCTTCGCGAGTGGCACGAACGTCTCCAGCGCCCTCGCGCCGAGCGAGATCGAGCAGCTCGTCGCCTTCATCCGAACCTGGGAGGTGAAGCAGTAATGAACGACCGGCTAACCCGCAGAGGATTCATGCAGCTCGCCGCGGCCGCGGGCTTCGAGCTGTCCCTTGCGTCCGCCTCGCGCGCTTGGGACCTCGACGCGATCGACAACCCGCTGGCCAGCTATCCGAGCCAGGACTGGGAGCGCGCCTACAGGGATCTCTGGCGCTACGACTCCGAATTCAGCTTCGTATGCGCCCCAAACGACACGCACAACTGTCTGCTGCGTGCCTACGTCCGATCCGGCGTCGTCACTCGCGTGGGCCCCAGCATGCGCTACGGCGAGGCGGTCGACCAGGACGGCAACGGAAGCTCGCATCGCTGGGATCCGCGTATCTGTCAGAAGGGGCTCGCTCTCACCCGGCGTTTCTACGGCGACCGCAGGCTGCGCCATCCCATGGTGAGGGCTGGCTTCAAGAGATGGGTCGACTCGGGTTTCCCGCGGGGCGAGAACGGATTGCCTCCTGCCGAGTACTTCAATCGAGGCCGCGACGAGTGGGTCCGGGTCAGCCATGAGGAAGCGGCCAGACTGGTGGCCCGCGCCATGGACAACATCGCGCGGACCTACACCGGCGCCGAGGGAGCCGAGCGGCTCAAGGCTCAGGGATACGGCGAGGAGATGATCGGCGTCATGAAAGGCGCCGGCACCCAGTGCATGAAGTTCCGCGGGGGGATGCCGCTCCTCGGTCTGACCCGGGTGTTCGGCCTCTACAGGATGGCCAACTCGATGGCGCTTCTCGACGCGAAGATCCGCGGGGTGGAACCCGGCGACGCGCTGGGCGGGAGGGGATTCGACAACTACTCCTGGCACACCGATCTTCCACCGGGTCATCCGATGGTTACGGGCCAGCAGACCGTCGAGTTCGACCTTCACGCCGTCGAGCATGCGGAAACCGTCGTCGTGTGGGGAATGAACTGGATCACGACCAAGATGCCGGACGCCCACTGGTTGACGGAAGCGCGTCTGAAGGGAACCAAGGTCGTCGTGATCGCCTGCGAGTACTCCGCGACCTCGAGCAAGGCGGATGAGGCGATCGTCGTTCGCCCGGGGACGACTCCGGCGCTTGCCCTGGGGCTTGCTGGCGTGATCCTGCGCGAGAAGCTCTACGACGATGACTATGTTCGGAGGTGGACCGATCTCCCCGCGCTGGTGCGGATGGACACGGTGAAGTTCTTGAAGGCGGGGGAGGTCTTCGGGGGAGTGCCGGCCCCTCTGACCAACCAGACGAAGGTCCTCGCGGACGGGGAGAAGCCCCCGCCTCCCGGGAAGCAGGACGAAATGCTCATTCCCGCGGCGCTGCGATCGGAATGGGGCGATTACGTCTGGTGCGACCGACGGGATCGATCGCCGAGGGCTCTCACGCGCGATCAGGTCGGGGTCCACTCGGAAGTCGAGGACCCGCTCATCGAGGGCACAGTGGAGATCCGGCTCGCCGACGGCTCGACGGTGCGCTGCCGCCCGGTCTTCGATCTCATCCAGGAATATATCGCGCACTTCGACCCGAAGACGACCGAGGAGCTGACCTGGGCCCCCGCCGAAGCCGTGGAGCGCCTGGCCCGCCACATCGCCCGAAGCCCGGGCAAGACCCTCTTCGCGATCGGGATGGGGCCGAACCAGTTCTTCAACAATGACAACAAGGACAGGGCCCTCTTTCTCCTGGCGGCACTCACAGGGAATGTCGGCAAGGTTTCCGGCAACGTGGGCTCCTACGCCGGCAACTACAGAGTGGCCCTCTTCAACGGCGCGCCACAGTATATCAACGAGAATCCCTTCGATCTGGAGCTGGATCCTTCGAAGCCGGCCAAGGTGAAGCAGTATTGGCGCCCCGAATCAGCCCACTACTACAACCACGAAGACCACGCGCTCAAGGTCGGGCACAAGATGCTGACCGGCAAGACCCACATTCCTGCGCCGACGAAGTCCCTCTGGTTCGCGAACGCGAACTCGATCCTCGGGAACGTGAAGTGGCACTACAACACGGTCGTGAATGTTCTGCCGCGAATCGAGATGATCGCCGTGCAGGAATGGTGGTGGTCGACCTCCTGCGAATGGGCGGACGTCGTCTTCGCAGTCGATTCCTGGTGCGAGATGAAGCACCCGGACATGACCGCTTCGGTGACGAATCCCTTCTTGAATGTCTTCCCCCGAAGCCCGTTGCCGCGGATCTTCGACTCGAGAGGGGACATCGAGATCCTGGCGATGGTCGGACGGGCGCTCGCCGAGCTGACCGGCGACAGCCGCTTCGTCGACTGCTGGAAGTTCGTCGACGAAGAGAGAGCCGACGTCTACTTGCAGCGGATCATCGACGGCTCAGCGAATGCGCGCGGGTACCGTTTCTTGGACCTCGAGGAGAAGGCGCAGCGCGGTGTGCCCGCCCTGATGATGGGCCGGACGAATCCGAAGAGCGTCGGGTACGAGCAGGTCGCCGACTCCCGCCCCTGGTACACCAAGTCCGGCCGTCTCGAGTTCTATCGCGACGAGGATGAGTTCATCGAGGCGGGGGAGAACCTCCCGGTCCATAGGGAACCGATCGACTCCACTTTCTATGAGCCGAATGTGATCGTCGCCCCGCCCCATGAGGCCCTCCGGCCAGCCGGGCCGGCTGCCTACGGGGTGGAGCGCGGGGATCTTTCTTGCGAGGTCCGGCAGGGAAGAAACGTCGTTCTGACTTGGGCCGAGACGAGGAGAACCGCGCACCCGCTCGCGAAGGACGGCTACAGGTTCATCTTCCACACCCCAAAGTACCGCCACGGCTCCCACACCCTGCCTGTGGACACAGACATGGTGGCGCTCCTCTTCGGGCCCTTCGGCGACATCTATCGCCGCGACAAGCGGGTGCCGTTCGTGAGCGAGGGGTATGTTGATATCCATCCCGAGGATGCCAGGGGCCTCGCGGTCGAGGACGGCGACTATGTCTGGGTCGATTCCGATCCGAGTGATCGGCCCTTCCGAGGTTGGCAGGGGAACGCCAAGGACTATGCCTTCTCCAGGCTCCTCTGCCGCGCACGATACTATCCGGGCACGCCGCGAGGAGTGACGCGAATGTGGTTCAACATGTACGGCGCCACCCCCGGTTCGGTGGAGGGCAGCCGCGCACGCCCCGACGGTCTCGCCAAGAACCCGCGCTCCGGCTACATCGCCCTCTTCCGAAGCGGGTCCCATCAATCGGCGACGAGGGGCTGGCTGAAGCCGACGCTGATGACCGACTCGCTCGTACGGAAGGATCTCTTCGGCCAGACGATCAACAAGGGGTTCCTCCCAGACGTGCATTGCCCGACCGGCGCCCCGCGCGAGGCGATTGTCAAGATCACGCGCGCGGAGCCGGGAGGCCTGGGAGCCATGGGGCTCTGGCGTCCCGCGGCCTCGGGGCTACGTCCGCGGTACGAGAGCGCGGCCATGAAGCAATACCTCGCCGGCGGGTTCGCCGCGGGAGCGGAGGAGAAGGGAGGGAAGAGCTGATGGCCCTCGTGCATAACTGGCAGCTCGACCGGGCGATGTCGTACTGGTATCCGGAGAGTCGGCCCAAGAAGCAGTTCGCGGCGGTCTTCGACACCAACAAGTGCATCGCCTGCCAGACTTGCACTCTGGCGTGCAAGACGACCTGGACCTCCGGACAGGGACAAGAGTACATGCTCTGGAACAACGTGGAGTCCAAGCCGTATGGCTTCTACCCCCTCGGGTGGGACGTGCAACTCCTCGAGAGGCTCGGCGGCCAGAGCTGGAGCGGAAGACACTACGAGGGAAGAACGATCTTCGAGGCCGCGGGAGCGGGGGAGCGGGTCCTTGGATGGCGCCCAGACGAACTGGACTACGCCTACCCGAACGTCGGCGAGGACGACTCGGCCGGAGCGGAGCTGCAAACGGGGGCCTTCATGGAGTTGCCCCACACGAAGTGGTTCTTCTACCTGGCCCGCATCTGCAACCACTGCACCTATCCGGCCTGCCTTGCTTCCTGCCCGCGGTCGTCGATCTACAAGCGCCAAGAGGATGGGGTCGTCCTCATCGATCAGAGCCGATGCCGCGGCTACCAGGAATGCGTGAGGGCCTGCCCCTACAAGAAGACATTCTTCAATCCAATGACGAGCACTTCCGAGAAGTGCATCGGGTGTTTCCCGAAGATCGAGATGGGGCAGCAGCCGCAGTGCTTCGTCAATTGCATCGGCAAGATCCGGCACGTCGGCTGGATCAGCCGCCCTGAGGACGCCCGTCCCGATAACCCGGTCGACTACCTGGTCCACATCCGCAAAGTCGCTCTTCCCCTGTACCCGCAGTGGGGGCTCGAGCCGAACGTCTACTACATCCCGCCGGTGCATGTGCCGAGGAGTTTCCTGCGCATGATGTTTGGCCCCGGGGTGGACCATGCAATCGAGTCGTATCGGAAGGCCCCGGACGATCCCGATCTCGTCGGGCTTCTCTCCCTCTTCGGTTCCTCCCCCCAGATCGTCCCCCGGTGGAAGAGGCTGGGAGACTCGGTGATCGGTTTGACCGAGGCGGGCGCCGAGATTCTCCGCGTCCCGATGAAGGAGCCGGTTCATATCCGCAAGGCGTTCGATCTGGCGGCCGGCGTCACGCGGACGAACACGCCATGAGGAGGCTCGCCATGCGACTCTCAGTGCTGTCGGCGGCCATCGGCTGCCTGGCTCTCCTCTCCTGCGGCGGGCGGCACGAGAAGACGACCCCCGAGATCGTGGCTCGCGGAGTCGCGACGCTGCCCGGGGATCCGGAGGACCGGATCTGGGAGAAGGCCCCCGTGCACGTTGCGACGCTCTTGCTCCAGGACATGGTCGAGCCGCGATTGCTGGAAGCGTCGACGACCCACGTCCGCATCCAGGCCCTCGCTGATGGATCGAGGCTCGCGATCCGGATGAGCTGGGACGACTCCACCAGGAGCGATCTGCTCGCCCCGGGAAAGTTCGGCGACGCCTGCGCTGTGCAGTTCCCTGTCGAGGGAGGAGCGGACTTGCCCGCTCCGCAAATGGGAGAGGAGGGTCGACCCGTCGAGATCGCCTTCTGGTCCGCCGCCTGGCAGGCACTGGTCGACGGCCGTCCGCGCGACATCCATGCCATCTACCCGGGGGCGAAGGTCGACCACTACCCCTATGAGGCCGGGTCCCTGGAACCGGGCTCCTCAGAGCAGACGGCGATGGAATCCCGCTATGCGCCGGCGCGCGCCGTGGGGAACCCGGTTGCGGGACCCCACGATCGTCCCGTCCAGGACCTGCTTGCCGCAGGGCCCGGCACGCTGACTCCGGCGGAACGAACGCTCTCGGATGGGAAGGGGAGGTTCGCCTCGGCCAGCTGGGTGGTCCTGGTCAGCAGGCCCCTCCCTGCGACGCTCGCGCACACGGGGCGGGCGCAGGCAGCATTCGCGGTTTGGGAGGGGGGGAATCGCGAGGCCGGAGCGCGGAAGATGCGGACAGGTTGGATCCCAATCTCGCTGGAGGAAGGAAGATGAGCGGCCCGCGGCGGGTCGTCGATGCCGCGGATCTGCGGGAGGCGGCCGCTTGGAGATTGCTGAGTGTCCTGCTGGAGCGGCCGCGATCTGGATGGGAGGAGGAGGCTCGATCGCTCGCGGGCGAGATTGCCGATCCGGTGCTCAAGGCGGCCGCGGCTGCCGCGGCGGGGTCGGCGAACGAGGGGGAGTACTTGCGCTGCCTGGGTCCCGGTGGAGCGGCCTCGCCGAGAGAGGTGGCCTACCGGCTGGATGATCCAGGGAGAATCCTGTCCGAGATCGCGAATCTGTATCAGCTTTTCTCGTACCGGCCTCGATCCGAGGACACGCTCGACCACGTGGCTGTGGAGTCGGGATTCCTCGGTTTCCTCCATCTCAAGAAGGCCTTCGCAATCGCATCGGGGAACGAGGAAGGCAGCGCGATCGCCGCCTCAGCCATTAGGGCCTTCGCCAGCGACCACCTCCGCCATGCGGCCGACCCGATCGCGAGGCGTCTCGAGCTCGCGCGCGGACCCCAGTACCTTCTGCTTGCCATGCGGTGCTTGAGGGACAGAGTGGGCCGATCCCCCTGGAGAGACGATCGCCTCGGGGTGGGAGACACAGGCCACCCCGTCTGGAGCGCTCGCGCAGTCTTCGGCGAGGCCGACGGCTGCAGCGGGTGCGCCGCAGGCGACGGAGCGGGCTCTTGATCTCGCGCAGCGCGGAGTACGCGATCCGCTCGATGATCCTTCTTGCCGGCGCGGGCGATCGATGGCTTCTCAACCGGGAGATCGCGCGGGAGCTCTCTCTTCCGCCTCAGTTCCTCACCAAGATCCTTTCCACTCTGGCCCGAGAAGGGCTCCTGATGAGTCAGCGGGGCAAGGGGGGGGGATTCCGATTGGCTCGCCCGGCGGAGGGGATCACGCTCCTCGACGTGGTCGATCCCTTCGATCGGACCTTGCTGCGCGGCGGGTGCCTCTTGGGGAGGACCGTCTGCAGCGGCTCCAAGCCGTGCATGCTCCACAGCCTTTGGGCTCCCGTCCAGCAGATACTTCGCGAGAGCCTCGCGGGGACGACCCTCGCGGGGCTGACCCGGACGCCTCAGGGCAAGCGTAGCCTCGCGAGGAGGCGGGCTTCTGCGGCGAAGCGAGAGGGGTGCCCCCTGGCCGCCAGCGATGAAGCGCAGGCGGTCCTGGCGAGAGAACGATCTACGCCGGATCGGCCGTAGGCGTCGACGATCCCCTCCGCGCGAGTATCGCCGTCGCCTCGACCAGGAGCGCCAGGGCCAGCGCGATGAGGACCGCAGCGGCGGCGCCCTCCGCGAACGTGGCGGGGGCCGCCCCTCCCACGATCCACCCGATCCAGGGGCGCACGATCAGGACGAGGGCCCAGACCGTCATCACCATCATGAAGAGCATCGGAATCGCGCTCACGATCCAGGGCTTCCCCAGGTTCTTCATCCAGACCGAGATGCCGAGCAGGGTCAGGGCGGCAAGGAGCTGATTGCTCGCCCCGAAAAGCGTCCAGAAGACGCGCCAGACGGGGACGAGGTTCCCCGCGGCGTCGTGGACCTTGACCGTCACGGCGAGAACGGGGATGGCGAGCGTCGCCACGGTCGCGATCACTCGGCCGGCTCCTCCTCTGAGCCCCGTCAGCTCCTGGAAGACATAGCGTCCCAGTCTCGTGCAGACGTCCAGCGTGTCGTAGACGAAGGTCGCGAAGGCGAGCAGTCCGAAGGCGAAGGCCTGCTCGCGCGGGATGCCGAACGTGCCGAGGAAGCTTGCGATCCCCGATGCGTAGATCTGGTTCGGGGACTTCTTGAGCAGCTCGCTCCCGGGGGCCAGCATCATGACCGTGGCGAGAGCGATCAGCGCCACGAAACCCTCGAGGAGCATGCCGCCGTAGCCTACAACCCGGGCGTCGGGCTCCGATCGCAGCTGCTTGCTCGTCGTTCCCGTCGAGACGATCGAGTGGAAGCCCGAGCATGCTCCGCAGGCGACCGTGACGAAGAGAAGAGGGAAGAGGGTCTGGCCCGGCTTTCCGAGCGCGCTCCACCCGTGGAACGCCGGTTGCTGCACACGGAACCCGCCGAAGACGATCCCGAGCACCCCCGCGAGGAGCGTGATGTAGAGGAAGTAGCCCCCGAGAGATCCCCTCGGTTGCAGAAGCGTCCAGACGGGGATCAGGGCGGCGACGAGGCAGTATGCGAGGAGGGTCCAGTCCCAGACGATGTTCGGCGTGAGCCCGAGAACCGAGGGCATGCGGATCGGGAATCGCCCGCCGACCCAGATCGCGAGGAAGACCAGCGGGAGGAAGATCAGCGTCGCCTTGTTCTCGGAGATGCGCGTGCGGCGGATCACGATGCCCAGGATCACCGCCAATAGCAGGTAGAGCATGCTCGCCGAGGCCACGCCCTCCCCCTCTTCGCCGCTCACGAAGGCGCTCGCCGTCACGTCGGTGAAGGCGATGATCACATAGACAAGGCAGAGCCAGATGAAGACGAGGAAGAGATAGTAGGCCCGCTGCGACATGTTGAGTCGCACGACCTCGGCGATCGACTTGGCCTTGTGGCGGATCGAGGCGACCAGAGATGTGAAGTCATGCACGCCGCCGATCAGGATCGAGCCGACGAGGATCCAGATCATCGCGGGGAGCCATCCGAACATCAGCCCCGCGAGGATGGGTCCGACGATCGGCCCGGCCGCCGCGATCGCGGAGAAGTGCTGGCCGAGGAGATACCACTTGTTGGTCGGGGCGAAGTCGATCCCATCATCGACCGTCCGCGCCGGAGTCTGGTTGCGCTCGTCGAGATGAAAGACCCGGGCGAGGAACCTCCCGTAGGTGAAGTAGGCGAGCGCCAGAAGCGCTCCCCCGGCGAGCACAATGGGAAGCAGGCTCATCCGTCAATCCTCAGATCGCGTTCAGTCGCGTCTCCATCTCCTCGAGCTCCTGCTTCAGGCCTGCGGGGAGCCGATCGCCGAAGGCGGCGAAGTGCTCGCGGATCAACTGGATCTCCGCCTTCCATGCGGCCGTGTCGACCGAGAGCAGCTCCTTCAGCGCGGCGGGCGCCACATCGAGGCCGGCGGTATCGAGGGACTCGATCGCCGGCAGCCGCCCGATGGGAGTTTCGATCGCCCCCGCTGCCCCGTCGCATCGCTCGAAGATCCACTTGAGGACGCGGCTGTTCTCGCTGTAGCCGGGCCAGAGGAACTTGCCGTCCGATCCCTTGCGGAACCAGTTGACGTAGTAGACCCGCGGCATCCCGTCGCCCCCGCGCTCGCCGACTTTCAGCCAGTGCGCGAAGTAGTCGCCCATGTGGTATCCGCAGAAGGGGAGCATCGCCATCGGGTCCCTGCGCAGCTCGCCCACCGTGCCGGCGGCGGCCGCGGTCTTCTCGGATCCCATGATCGAGGCGAGGAAGGTCCCGTGCCGCCAGCTCAGAGACTCCGTGACGAGCGGAACGGCCGTCGCCCGGCGTCCACCGACGAGGATCGCGCTGATCGGGACTCCCCTGGGATCCTCCCACTCCCTGGCGATCACGGGGCACTGGCGGGCGGGCGCCGTGAATCGGGCGTTCGGGTGCGAGGCCGTGCGCCCGCAGCCGGGCCTCCACGGACGGCGCATCCAGTCGATCAGGGAGGCAGGTTCGCGCTCGCCCATCTGCTCCCAGTAGACGTCCCCGTCGGGCGTGAGGCCGACGTTCGTGAAGACGCAGTTGGCGTGGAGGGTCTTCATCGCATTGAGATTGCTCTGGTCGGACGTGCCGGGGGCGACGCCGAAAAAGCCGGCCTCGGGATTGATGGCGTAGAGGCGGCCGTCGGTCCCGAACTTCATCCAGGCGATGTCATCGCCCACGGTCTCGACCTTCCAGCCGTGGATCGTCGGGGTGACCATTGCGAGATTCGTCTTCCCGCACGCCGACGGGAAGGCCCCGGTGATGTACTTCACCTCTCCCTTGGGGCTGGTCAGCTTGAGAATCAGCATATGCTCGGCGAGCCACCCCTCGTCCCGCGCCTGGACCGAGGCGATCCGAAGCGCGTGGCACTTCTTGCCGAGGAGGGCGTTGCCGCCGTAGCCGGAGCCGTAGGACCAGATCTCCCGCGTCTCGGGGAAGTGGGTGATGTACTTGCTCTGCGCGTCGCAGGGCCAGGGAAGGTCGGCTTTCTTCGCGTCGGCGAGCGGATAGCCGACCGAGTGGATCCCCTGGACGAAGTCCTCGCTCTCGCCGAGGGTTTCGAGGACCTTCGCGCCGACCCGCGTCATGATATGCATGTTGGCGACGACATAGGCCGAATCGGTCACCATCACAC
The DNA here is from genome assembly GCA_016867495.1 of Candidatus Eisenbacteria bacterium. Lineage (NCBI taxonomy): Bacteria > Candidatus Eiseniibacteriota > Candidatus Eiseniibacteriota bacterium. Next base: position 12,922 of record VGJL01000060.1, read on the forward strand.
CGATCTTCGCGATGGGGGAGCCGATCGGCCCCATCGAGTAAGGGATGACATACATCGTCCGGCCGGCCATCGAGCCGTCGTAGTGTCGCCTGAGGGTCGCCTTCATCTCATTCGGGTCGGCCCAGTTGTTCGTGGGGCCCGCGTCCTCCTCGGCCCGGGAGCAGATGAAGGTGCGATCCTCGACCCGCGCCACATCCCCAGGGTCGGAACGGACGATGACGCTGTTCGGTCGCTTCGACGGATTGAGCCACATGGCGGTTCCGGTCGCGACCATCGCGTCCAGCATCTTCTGATACTCCTCTGTGGATCCGTCGCACCAGAGCACCGAGTCGGGACGGAGCATCGCGGTCGTCTCCGCGATCCACGACAGGAGCTTGCGGTTCTTCTCGATGCCTGCGGGGCTCTTCGGGCTGTTCATCGCATCGCCTTTCACTCGGTCGATCCGATGCCGGGGGGCTGCTGCCGCCGCCGTCGTCGGATGATCCTCTCTCCAAAGACCCGTTGCGTCGATAGCGGCCGCGCCATCCCGGAAGCCCGTGCCGCTTCGGCCGCGGAGGGTCTGAACCTCCCGCGGCAGGCGTTTCCCGGCGACTCTAGCACAAGTTGCACGGCCTATCCGGGCTCCCGGCGGATCCTGGCGCGGTGCGGGCGGCGCTGGTAACCTAGGCTGTTGCGAGGCCTCGGGGCCGTCCCGGGAGGGACTCCGGGCCTCCTCGGAGCCGCGGACCCGCGGCCGTTCGCCTCCCGGAGAACGCGAGAGAGCGATGATCCGAATCGGCGTGGCGCTTGTCCTTTCGTGCATCGTCCTTGCGGCGCGCTCCCCGGCGGAGACGACCGAAGCGACCTCCTCGAGCTCGTACAGGGTTCCCGATTCCACGATCGTACGGATCATCGACGCCCCAAGAACGCCGCTGGTCCACATCGGTCCGGATCGAGAGTGGCTCCTCGTCGCCGAACGCCCGAGCTATCCCTCGATCGCCGAGCTGGCGGAGAGGGAGATCGGCCTCGCGGGAACCCGCATCAAGCCGCAGACCAACGGCGCGAGCAGGACGAACCCCTCGATCGGCCTCGCGTTTCTCAGGATCGCGGATGGGGAGCAGAGACCGGTGGCAGGGCTTCCGGCAAGTCCCAGGATCGAGAACCTGAGCTGGTCGCCCGACGGCCAGAGGATCGCCTTCACGAACACGACAGCCTCGGGGATCGAACTCTGGGTGGCCGAGCTGAGCGACGGGATTGCGCGCAGGCTCGTGGGGCCAAGGCT
>VGJL01000061.1 GCA_016867495.1 Candidatus Eisenbacteria bacterium
AGTTGCCGAAGAGCCAGATCGAGAGCGCCAGCGTCACCGCGGAGGCGGCGGCTGAAGTCCAGCGGATCCAGTTGTGTCGGTCCCGTGGAAGGAAGAGCACGACCACCATCCCGATGAGCGGGAAGAACGTGATCCAGGAGAGCAGGTGTGACGTCATCATCTTCCTCCACCGCACGCGCCGCGCATGGCGGCGTCAGAAACCTCGGAACAGCCGCACCGCCATGAGAAGGAGGGCGACCGCCGCAAAGCCGAGCAGGTAGTTCTGTATCTTGCCGGTCTGGATCCGCCTGAACTGCCGGCCCCACGCGAGGACTCCCCCCGCGACGCCGTTGACCATCCCGTCGATAACGATATTGTCGAAGACCCCGACGAGCCACGAAAGGGCTCTGGTGAGGGCGCCGGACCCATCCACGATCCCGTCGATGACCTTGAGGTCGAACCAGCGGAAGGCCCGGGCCAGGCCCAGGACCGGGGCCACTACGCCTCCGAGGTAGATCTCGTCGATGTAGTACTTGCGGGAGAGCAAGGTGTGCAGCCAGGCCATCCTCTGCCGCGCCGCATCAGGCGAGAACCGCCTCCTCGACCCGTAGAAGGCCCAGGCGAGGGCGATCCCGCTCAGGGAGGCGATGATCGATGTGACCATGGCGATCATGTGGGCCCGGTGGGCGGCGTGCGCGCCGTCGCCGTGTCCGTGCTCCGCGTGCGCCTCTTCCCCATGCGCGAGGGCCGGCGCCGTCGCCCCCGTCCCGCTCCCGTCATGATGGTCGGCGAGCCCCGCGGCCGCCTCCCCCGCGTGCGTCTGGCCGTGCCCGCCTGCCGTCCGCACCTCCGCGGCCGCGGTCCTGTATGCGGAGAGATCGGGCTTCACCACGAGCTTGGGGAACCAGCCCCCCCACGCGCAGGCGATGGAGAATACCGCGAGAGCCGTGAGCGGCACCGTCATGACCCGGGGCGACTCATGGGCGTGCTCGTGCCTGTCGCGATCCCTCGGCGCGCCCAGGAACGTCATGAAGACGACGCGGAACATGTAGAAGGCGGTCACCGAGGCCGTGATGAGCAGGAGCAGAAAGATGATCAGATGTCCGGGTTTGCTCCAACCGAACTCGAGGGCGGCCGCCAGGATCGCGTCCTTGCTGAAGAAGCCGGAGAGGCCGGGGACGCCCGCGATCGCCAGGGTGGCGATCAGAAACGTCCAGAATGTCACGGGCATCTTCCGCTTGAGCCCCCCCATCTCCGGCATCTCCTGGCTGTGGACGGCGTGAATCACGCTCCCGCTCCCGAGGAAGAGGAGCGCCTTGAACATCGCGTGGGTCATGAGATGGAAGAGCCCGGCCATGTAGCCGCCCACCCCCAGGGCGCAGATCATGTAGCCAAGCTGCGAGATCGTCGAATAGGCGAGGGCTTTCTTGATGTCTGTCTGGACGATGGCGATCGAGGCCGCGAGAATAGCCGTGATGAGCCCCGTGTAGGCGATGAAGAGCATCGCGTCGGGCGAGAAGAGAAGGAAGAGGCGACCCACCATGTAGACGCCCGCCGCGACCATCGTCGCGGCGTGGATCAGCGCGCTCACCGGGGTCGGGCCTTCCATCGCGTCGGGCAGCCAGACATGCAGAGGGAACTGGGCGCTCTTGCCGATGGCGCCGAAGAAGACGCCGATCCCCGCCGCGGTCAGAAGACCTCCCGAGATGGTCCCGTCCGCCACGGCGCGGAAGACCTCGTCGTAACGGAAACTGCCGGTCTTCATGTAGAGGATCATGATGCCGATGAACATCCCTACGTCGCCGATGCGCGTCGTGAGGAACGCCTTGATCGCCGCGTTGCTGGCCGACTTCTTCTCGTACCAGTGCCCGATGAGCAGGTAGGAGGAAAGCCCCACGAGCTCCCAGAAGATGTAGAGGGCGAGCAGGTTGTCGCACAGAACGAGCCCCAGCATGGAGAAGCTGAAGAGGCCCAGATAGGCGAAGTACCGGGAGTAACGGATGTCGCCGTGCATGTAGCCGATCGAGAAGAGGTGGACCAGGAAGCTCACGATCGTCACGACCATCAGCATCACGGCTGTCAGGTTGTCGAAGAGGATCCCCATCCCCGCCTGGAACGATCCGATCCGGATCCAGTCCCAGTGGAAGGCCTCCTTCATCCCCGGATCGAAGATCGAGAGCGCCCGGATGAAACTCACGATGGCCAGAAGAAGCGAGATCCCGATCGCCGCGGTGGGAAGCCAGTCCCCGCGCCGCGGCAGCCGTCGGCCGAGGAAGATCTGAAGAACAAACCCCCCAAGCGGCAGCAGGAGAATCAGAAGGAGATTGGTCAGCATCGCTCGCCCCCTAGCCCCGCATCACATCCGCTTCGTCCACATCGATGGAGTGGACGCGCTTGTAGAGGTTCAGGACGATCGCCAGCGCGATCGCCGCCTCCGCGGCCGCCATGACGATCACGAAGATCGCGTAGACATGACCTTGTATGTTCGTCGCGCAGTAGCGTGTGAAGGCTACGAAGTTGAGGTTCGCGGAGTTCAGGATCAGCTCGATCCCCATCAGGATCGTCACCGCGTTGCGCCGGGTCAGGACGCAGTAGAGCCCGAGAACGAACAGGATCGACGCCACCGCAAGGAAATGCTGGAGCGGGATCATCGGCGAGCCTCCCCCCGCGCCATCGCGGCCGCGCCGACCAGGACCGCGAACAGGAGAACCGAGATCACCTCGAAGGGGAGCAGAAAGTCGGTCATCAGGTACCTGCCGATCTGCTGCGTGGTCGGCCCTCCGGGTGCGAGGGGCCGGATCGGCCAGGGCGTCGTGTAGACGATGACGAGCAGCAGCGCGAGCATCCCCAGGCAGATCAGCCCCGCCGGGAGCCGCTGGAAGCTCGGGCTCCCGAACTCGACGTCGACGATCTTGTGGGTCAGCATGACGCCGAAGAGCAGGAGGACCAGGATTCCGCCCACGTAGATCATCACCTGGGTCGCCGCAAGGAAATCGGCATGCAGGAGAACATAGAGCCCCGCCACGCCCATGAAGGCGAACAGGAGCGCGAAGACGCTGTAGATGATCGCCCGAGCGAACGCTACGACGATCGCGGCCCCGACAGTCAGCAGGGCAAACGCGAGAAACGCGCCAACACGGATCTCATCGGACATGGCCGTCCCCTACCTCCTCCCCACCCCGGCCCGTCATTCCTGGGTCGCCGGGGGGGCCGCCGCCGCGGCCTCCTTCTCCGCCATCTTCTTCCTGACCATCTCCTTGTCGCGCTCGGTGGCGAACTCCAGGTACATGCGCCGCTTGTCTGTCACCGCGAGCTCGTACTCCTTCGTCATCGTCAAGCAGCAGGTCGGACAGACCTCGGTGCAGAGGCCGCAGACCATACAGAGGGCCATGTCGATGTCGAAGCGAGGAATCCACTGCGTGATCTTCGTCCCGTCGGAGGTGAGCCCGTATTCCTCCTTGTCCCGCTTCGAGATCTCGATGTGGATGCAGTCGACCGGACAGGCGCGGGCGCAGGCGAGGCAGCCGATGCAGTCCTCGATGCGGTTGTGGAGGATGCCGCGGTAGCGGTCCGGCAGCGTCCAGCGCTGGTCCGGATACTCCAGCGTGGTCGGCTTCGTGAAGGCGTTGCGTCCGGTCACGCCCAACCCGACGAAGGCCGTCGCGAGCGCCCTGTAGACGTCCGAGAAATACTTGGCCACCGCACCCATCGATCTATCTCCCGCTGAAGACCCACATCTGCGTCCCGAGCCCGACCAGCAGGACCAGGGAGATGGGGATCAGATACTTCCAGCAGACCTGCATGAGCTGATCCACGCGCAGCCTCGGCAGCGTCCAGCGCATCCACATGATCACCACGACCAGGGAGAAAGCCTTCATGAGGAACCAGATCGGCCCCGGAAGGATCTGCCACGGCAAGAAGGAGTGCCATGCCCCGAGGAACATCACGGAGGCGATCGCGGAGATCACGAAGAGGTTGGCGAACTCGGCGAGGAAGAAGAGGGCGAACTTCATCCCGCTGTACTCGGTGTTGAATCCGCTGACAAGCTCCGACTCGGCCTCCGGCAGGTCGAAGGGGGTCCGGTTGGCCTCCGCAATCGCGGCAGTGAAGTAGACGAATCCTCCCAGAAAGAGAAAGGGCGAGCGGAAGAGGTTCCAGTGCCAGAATCCGCCCGCTTGAGCCCTGCCGATCTCGAGGAGGTTCAGCGATCCCGAGTACATGATGACCCCGATCAGCGACAGCGCCACCGGGATCTCGTAGGAGATCATCTGGCTCGCGGCGCGCATGCCGCCATAGAGGCTCCATTTGTTGTTCGAAGCCCAGCCGCCCATGATGATGCCGATCACGGCGAGCGAGGAGATCGCCAGGATGAAGAAGATCCCGATGTCGAGGTTCGCGATGATCAGGTTGTCCCCGAACGGAATCGCGGCGAAAGTGAGCAGGGTGGAGAGAAAGACGATGACGGGCGCGACGGTGAAGAGGAGACGGTCGGCGGAGCGCGGGATCAAGTCTTCCTTCATGAGGAGCTTCAGGGCGTCGGCGACCGTCTGCGCCCAGCCGAACTTGCCGCCGCAGTAGACCGGACCGAGCCGGCTCTGGATGCGCGCGGAGATCTTCCGCTCCATCCAGACGAAGCTCAAGGCGAGGATCGCCATCCAGCCCACGGCGAGCAGGCTGAAGAAGACCATCGCCAGGAAGTAAGTGATCTCCCGAGGCGCCCCCTGCAGAAGGGCGGAGCCGGCGATCACCCCGTCGAGCCACTCCTTCACAGCTTCCCCCTCCCCCTCGATCCCTCTACCTGTCCACTTCCCCGAGAACGATGTCGAGGGAGCCCACGATGGCTACGAGGTCCGCGAGCATGACCCCATCGGTGATCGCGGGGAGCACCCCCAGCTGCGTGAAACAAGGCGACCGGACCTTGAGGCGATAGAGATTCGGCTTGCCGTCGCTGACGAGGTAGTAGCCCAGCTCCCCCCGGGGATTCTCGACCCGGACGTAGACCTCCCCCTTCGGCGGCCGGATCGCCTTCGGGGTCTTCGGGTTGATGTATTCCCCTTCCGGGATCTGCGCCAGACACTGGCGCAGGATGCGGACGCATTCCCTCATCTCCCACATGCGCACCATGTAGCGATCCCAGCAGTCGCCGACCTCCCCCTTGAGCCCGCGCCCGGTGGGGATGTCGAACTCGAGGCGATCGTATATCGAGTAGGGATCGTTCCGGCGGATGTCCCAGCTCGTCCCGCTCGCCCGGAGGTTGGGCCCGGTGATGCCGTAGTTCGCCGCCATCGCGAGCGGGATCACCCCGACCCCCGCGGTCCGCTCGATGAAGATCTTGTTGTAGGAGAGGAGGTCGTCATACTCCTTGAGCTTCGGCTCGAAGTAGTCGAGGAAGCTCCGGACGGCCGCGAGCATCTCGGGGGTGAGGTCGCCGCTCAGTCCGCCGATCCTGTAGTAGTTGTAGGTGAGCCGGGCGCCGCAGGCCATCTCGAAGATGTCCATGATCTTCTCTCGCTCGCGAAAGGCATAGAGAAGGGGCGTGACCGCTCCCAGGTCGTTCGCGAAGGTGCCGAAGGCAGCCAGATGGCTCGCGATCCGCTGCAGCTCGGCCATGATCACCCGGATGTACTCGCCCCGCTCCGGGACCTCCAGCCCCAGGAGCTTCTCGACCGTGATGACGTAGCCGTGGTTGTTGTTCATCGCGGCGAGGTAGTCCATCCGATCGGTATAGGGGATGACCCCCGTGAAGCCGACCTTCTCGGCGTGCTTCTCGAAACAGCGGTGCAGGTACCCGATGAAGGGCCTGACGTTGCGTACGACCTCCCCGTCCGTCGTGAGCTCGAGGCGCAACACTCCGTGCGTGGACGGATGCTGCGGCCCCATGCTGATCAGCATCTCCTCGGTGTGGAGATCTTGCGCGATCGGCTTCATGTCCTGCGCCATCTTGTTCGACCCCCACCCACCTCAGGCCTTGTTGGTGACCCCCCGGTAGCTCTCGGGGTAGACGTAGTCCTTCCGCAGCGGATGCCCTTCCCAGTCCTCAGGCAGCAGGATCCGCCGCAGATCGGGATGGCCCTCGAAATCGACGCCGAACATGTCGTAGCACTCGCGCTCATGGAAGTTCGCCATCTTCCAGACCGACTCGACGGATGGGACCCGCGGCTCGCTTCTGGCCAGAAGGACCTTCAGGACGAGCTTCTGGCCGTGCGTCTGGGAGTGGATGTGATAGACGACCGCGATCGTCTCGGGCGGGTAGTCGACGCCGCTCAAGCACATCAGCCACTCGAAGCGCATCTCCTGATCGTCGCGCAGATGCATGCAGACTTCGACGAGCCGCGCGGGATCCATCACGAGGAACGGGTCGCCCGCATGCTCCTTCTCGATCCCCCTCACCGATCCCGGGAAGAGAGAGCTCAGGCGATCCGCGATCGAATCGATGTCCACTAGGCCCCTCCCCCGAAGATCGGCGCCTTGCCTCTGGCGATCGTCCGGCCTTTGATCACCCTGTTCTGCAGATAGAGGAGCGCGTCCAAGAGCGCTTCCGGGCGCGGGGGGCACCCCGTCACATAGACATCGACGGGGATGATCTTGTCGACTCCCTTCAGGACGGAGTAGCCGTGCTCCCAGTACGGCCCTCCCGCGTTGGCGCAAGAGCCCATCGAGATGACGTACTTGGGTTCGGCCATCTGCTCATAGAGGAGCTTCACGCGGGAGGCCATCAGATGGGTCACCGTGCCGGCGACGACCATGAGATCCGACTGGCGCGGGGTGGCGCGGAAGGCGCCGCTGCCGAAGCGGTCGAGATCGTAGCGCGCGAAGCCGGTGCACATCATCTCGATGGCGCAGCAGGCGAGCCCGAAGGTCATCGGCCAGAGGCTCGAACGGCGGGCCCAGTTGATGACCGTGTCGAGCGAGGTCACGAGGACGCCCGGCTCGAATCGATTCTCGATCACGCTCATGATCGTGCTCCCGAGGCGGCCCGATGGGTCTCCGGCGGCGCGGCCGAGACGTCCTTGCGCTGCACGCTCGGGCGAACCCACTGGAGGTCGCCCTTCTTCCACACATAGACGAGCGCCTCGATCAGGCTGACCAGGAAGATCAACAGGTAGATGAAGGAAAGAGCCCCCATCTCCTTGTAGATGGTGGCCCATGGATAGAGCAGAACGACCTCGACGTCGAAGACCACGAAGATCAAGGCGACGACGTAGAAGCGTATGTTGAACTTGATCCAGGGGCTCCCGACCGGCTTCTCGCCACACTCATAGATCGATGACTTCTCTTCCGTGGGGTGGGCGGGGCGAAGCAGCCTCGAGAAGAAGAGGACGAAAACGGCGAAGGCGACACCCACCAGGATGAAGGTCAGTACGGCTCCGAAGTGAAACTCCACGACCCCTCCCCGACTCCTCACGATTTCGGATACGACAGGATGGAAGGTAGACTGGGCCGTTTCGTGTGTCAACCCTGCGCGCCACCCTGCGCCACCCTGCGCGCCGCCTCTGCGCGGCGCCTCTGCCCCTCTCTCCGGCTCGGTGACGGGAGTCCCCGACCGAGGGCCCTTGCAGCCTTCCGGCGGGCGCTGCTAGCCTTCCTCGCGTGCCGAGAAACCGCCCCCCCGTGGCCGTCAGGCAGCGCGACAGTTTCTGCGGCGCGGATTCCGCCGTGAATCGCGCGCCCCTGCGTCTTGTCCTCGACAACCTCAGATCGGCCTTCAATGTCGGATCGATCTTCCGCACATGCGAGGGCGCCGGAGTCGAACGGCTCCACTTGTGCGGAATCACCCCATACCCTCCGCACGAGAAGCTCGAGAAGACGGCGCGGGGCGCGACATCGCTCGTCCCCTGGTCGCATCACGTGGACACGCTCGACGCCCTCGGGCTCCTCAGGGAGGAGGGATTCGCGATCGCCGCCTGCGAGCTGACCGATCGATCGGTCGACTACAGATCGATCCCCTATCGGAAGCCTCTGGCCTTGATCCTGGGCCACGAGGTGGCGGGAGTCTCGAGACCGTGCCTCGAGGCGGCCGACTGGATCATCGAGATCCCGATGCGAGGCAGGAAGAACTCCCTCAATGTCGCGACAACCTGCGGGATCGTCGTCTTCGAGATCCTGCGTCAGTGGGACGCGTCGGGGGACTCTCTCCAGCGGTAGCGGGAGTCCTCGAATCGGAGCGGCGTTCGGCCGCTCGCGGGGACATCGAGAGCCTCCGCGACGACGACGGTCACATTGTCGGGGGCGCCTGCATCCAGAGTCGCCTCGATGAGCAGGCGGACAGATCGAGAGACCTCCTCCGCCCGGAGGATCGCGGCCGCGCGCTCCATGGAGACAACCTTGCCCAGTCCGTCCGTGGCAAGGAGGAGCCGATCCCCCCTCTCGAGAAGGAGCGGGCGCTCGAGGAGGTCCGGATTGCAGGGCGATTCCGTCGGCCCAAGGAAGCGCGTGAGCATCGCCCCGGTCGGATCCCGCTCCGCCGCTTCGGCGTCAAGGACTCCCGCCTCGACGAGCCCCCAGGCGACCGAGTGATCACGCGTCACGAGGCAGATTTCCCCGTCACGCCACCAGGCCAGCCGGCTGTCCCCGAGATGCCCGACCCAGCAGCCGTCCTCCCGGAGCAGCGCCACCGTCAAGGTCGTCCCCATCTCGCGCAGGGAGGGCCTGGCCTTCGCGCGGTCGCGCAGCGAATCCTGGGCCCTCTGGTAGAGCCCCTCGAGACAGGCGAGGGCGGGATCGCCCGCGGGACAAAGGCCCGCGGAATCGAGAGCCGATTCGATGGCCGCGCGGGACGCCACATCCCCTCCGGGATGTCCCCCCATCCCATCGGCGATCGCGAGCAGGAGGCCGCGGCCATCTCCCGCGAGGGTCGCCGCTCCCCAGGCGTCCTCGTTTCGATGTCGGGAACGGCCGAGATGCGACCCGCCATCCCAGCGGCACGAGACCGGCATGATCCACTCACCTCTCGGGAACAGAGACTGGCGGAGCGCGAGTCGCGATGCAAGCGGCCCACCGGAGACCTCGCTCCGGCGGGCCATCGGAAGCTAGCTTGGCAGAATCAGGAGACCGCTAGTCCTCGTCCTCGTCATCCTCCCAGTCCTCGTCCTCATCCTCGTCTTCGTACTCGTCCTCGTCCCAGTCCTCGTCCTCTTCGTAGTCCTCGAGGTCCTCGAGATCCTCCTCGTCGTCGTCGTCGTCGCCGTCGTCCTCGTCGAACTCCTCGTCACCGGCGCCGTCGCCTCCGCCCTTCAATGCAACCAGACGGATCCAATCTTCCTGCATGGATCACCTCCAACAATCGAACCCCAACGACCGGCCCCCGGCGCGCGTCACGCTCTCGCCAAGACGGCCCAAGAAGAGCGCCGCTGTGCGGCAGAGGCGGATTTTCCGAACTGGCGCGGGAAGTGTCAAGGAAAATTGGGCCCCGCCCGCGCCTCTCCCCTATACTGGGAGCGATGCTCCCCGAACCGTTGATCGGCCTGGTTCTGGCGTTCTCCTTCCCGCAGGAAGGAATCCAGCTCGCCGACAGCGCGTCGTACCTTCTCAGGATCGGCGAGACGCCGATCGGTCGCTCGGTCCAGTCAACCTACCGGGACTCCTCCGGGATGGCGTTCAGGACGGAGAGGAGCCTGGTGCGGATGAACAGAGGAGGAAGCGAGGTCCAGATCAGGGAGGAGGGACTCTGGATCGAGGACGCGTCGGGCGCGCTGGTCTCGGTCGCGGTGACCCGAAGCGGGCTGGGCCCCGGAGACTGGACCGACCGGGTCGACGCGATCCCCGGAGGGCTCCGCCGGGAGCGAACCCGCGGGAGCGCCACGATCGTCGACACCCTCCCGTGCGAACCCCTCGTCGGACCGCTCCGGCAGGAGTCGATCCTCGCCGGCCAGAGCGACCGGTTCCGGATCCGGACTCTCGATCCCTCGTCGATGGCCCCGGCGACCTTCCATGTCGAGATCCTCGGGGACGACACGCTCCGGCAGGAGAGACTCGTCGTCGCCTGCCGCCTCTATTCGGCGCGCGACTCAGCCCGCGCGGCGGCCGGCAGCGCAGGCGCGCTGCAGTGGAGGGACCGGGAAGGAAGGATCTGGCGGGAACGCGATCAGGATCTGGACTTCACGGTGGAGAGAAGCGAGATCGCCGGGGACGTCGAGATCGAGTCCGACTTCGACGCCCTCGCGTGGCGGAGAATCCCGCTCGATGGGGTTCCGCCGCGGGATCCGCCGTGCACGCTTCTCCTCCGGCCGGCTCTCTCCGGGCTGCCGGCCGGCGTGAGGGAGGGCGTTTCTCCCGTCCCTTCCGACTCCCACCAGAGGGTCGACAAAGGTCCCGAACCGGGCTCATGGGTCATCACGACCCACGGCCGCGCGACGCCGGAGACGACGGAGCGCTCTCGGGAGGCTTGGCGGCGCGATCCCGAGCTCGCCGCGGCGCTCTCGAGCGATCTCATCGTCGACGCCGCGAATCCCTTGGTGGTCGCCTTCGCGGAGGAAGCGCTGGCCCCGCGCCGGAGCGCCGGGGGCTCGAGGCGCGGGGGACAGATCGGCGAAACGGCCGGATCCCCGCGACACGACCCGCCGCTATCCCCCACGGAGGAAGCGAACCTGCTCGAGCGCGCCGTTCACGAGAGGATCGCTGTCCGGGACATGGGAACCGTGTTCGCGACCGCCTCGCAGACCTTGCGAGAAGGAAGAGGCGATTGCACGGAGCACGCGGTTCTGCTCGCGGCCTGCTGCAGGGCCCGCGGCATACCGGCCCGCCTTGTGGCCGGACTCGTTCCCATGAGCGACCGGATGCTCTTCCACCTCTGGACGGAAGTCTATCTTGACGAGTGGTTCCCTCTCGACGCGACCTTGGGAGAGGGGCGCGCGCATCCGTGCGCCGTCGCTCTGCTACGCTGGACACAGATGGAGAACAAGGAGGACGCGTTCACCCTTGCTTTCGAACGAATCGCGGGAAGGTACGCCGTCCGCATAGGAGGGGCTGCCGAGTGAGGAGCGCCGCGCTGTGGAGTCTGATCGTCTTGCTCTGGACGCTCATCCCCGGTCCGGCTGTGGCCTACGAGCCGGATGAAGTCCGAGCCATCCTGCTCAATCGGCCTCTGGACCCCCCTTCCGACGCGCGCCGGATCGTCCTTGCGTCCCGGCGCGTGATCGACGTCCAGTCGAAGGGGGAGTTGCGGACGCTCGACCATCTTCTCTGGATGGCCGGGCGCGCGGGCCCGGACGATGAGGGGCGATCGCGTTGGAGCTATCGGCCCGGCATCGAGCACGTCCACATTCTCGAAGGCTGGATCCACCGGAACGATGGAGTTCGCGAGGCGATCCCGGCCGATGAGGCGCGCACGGGACCTTGCGCCGCCGCGGGACCAGACGGCTACCCGGGAATGGCGGACTTCGTCGTCTCTCCCCGCCCCCTGGCGAGCGGGGAGGTCGTCGAACTCCTGGTCGAGGGAACCGCGGTCGCCCTGCACCGCGTCGGCCACTACGCGGGCGAGCACCAGTTCGGCGGGGCGGACTCCACCATCGAGTCGGAGCTCGTTCTCCGCTACCCGACCGACTTGCCGCCGATCGTCTGGTGGTCGGGGGCCGTGCCGCAGGAGAGACGCTCGGTCCTCGAGGGAGTCACCGAGGCGCGCTGGCTGCTGGGCCATCTTCCCCCCGGATCTCGCACCGCCCGGACTGTGGGCTCGATCCTCGCGGACGCCCCGCCGGACACGGTCGGGCCGCCGGTTCTTCTGTACGCCTTCCAGAACGACTGGGAGAGAGTCGTCGCCACGCGGCGGCGGATGTGGCTCGGGCTCTTCCGGAGCACACCCGACACCCTCGTCTCCGCGGCGAGCGCGATCGCCTCGAGCGAGCCCGAGCCGGAACGCCGGCTGGCGAGGGTGATCGAGCGGATCGACAAGGATCTCGCGGAGATCGATCTGCCGGCCGCACGCCTCTGGTTCGAGCCGGGCGAACTCGGCCGGGTCCACGCGCGGGGCGCTGCCGTCTCGAGGGACAGGGCCGCCGCCACGGCATGGCTCCTCCGGAGGGTCGGGATACGCGCCGACGTGGTCTCGGTTCCGAGCCGGCGACCGCTCATCGAGGAGATGGTCTTTCCTCAGCAGCTCGACGTCTGGCTCGTCCTCGCCCGCCCGGCACCCTCGGTCGCGAGGTGGCTCGACTTCAGACCGGAGCGGGAAAGGAGCCGGCCGCTCCCGATGGGCTCGGGCGTCCTCTGGACGGCCGGGCTCGATGAGCCGCCCCTCATCCCCTTCCCCGGCCTCGAGGGAGAGCGACCGGCCCGGCCAGGGGGAGACGATCCCGGCCGCCCCGACCGCTAGGCAAAGCTACAGCTGACCCGCAACCGAGATTGTGGTAGAATCTTAGACGCGCGGTGCCTCTGGCAACTTGCGGCCGCCAAACCGCGCCGACCGCGCCGGGAGCAGCGTCTCCGGACGGGGATGTTCTCGGCTTGCGTGAACCGTGGGGTGACTGATCGCCCAAACCCCTTGCGGGGAGGAGGCTGTGATGAATTTTGCGCGTTGGTGCGTCGTGGCGGGGATCCTACTCGTCGCGTCATCAGCTCAGGCCGGAACAATCCATCCGGCCCTCCAGGACCAGATGGACCGCACATCGGAACAGATTCCGATCAGCGCGATCGTCTACTTGGAGGAGCAGGCCCCTATTCAGCAGCTGAGCGCCGAGCTCGATGCCCGCGGGGCGACCCTGCGGGAGAGACACCGCGTAGTGATCGAGGCGCTTCAGAAGACGGCTACGAGGACCCAGGAGCCTCTCCTGCGCTACCTCGACGAGGCCCTCGTGCGCGGCTCGGTCCAGGGGTACACGAGCTACTGGATCGCGAACATGATCGTCATCCAGGCGACGAAGAGCGAGATTGCCCGGATCGCGGCCTCCATCGACGTCGATCTGATCGAGCCGAGCTTCCGGGGCAGCCTGATCGAGCCTGTCGGCTCGCGCCCTCCCGTGGAGTATGACGAGGATGGCCTCACCGCCACGCGTGGCATCGGCATTCCTCCCGGCATCCGCGCGGTCCGCGCCCCGGAGGTCTGGTACCAGCTCGGCTTCACGGGAGCGGGAAGGCTGATCGGCGGCCTCGACACGGGCGTCGACGGCAACCATCCCGCCCTCCGGACGCGCTGGCGGGGCTACATGGGCGCCAATCCCTGGCAGGAGTGCTGGCTCGATGTCCTGGGCACGGCGACCCAGTTCCCCAACGACGGTCACGGCCACGGCACGCACACGATGGGTACGATGACCGGCCTGGCCAGCGACGACTCGATCGGCGTGGCGCCGGGCGCCCTCTGGATCGCCTGCAACGCGATCAACCAGGGGGTTGGCAGCGGCTTCGACAGCGATATCACGACCGCCTTCCAGTGGTTCGCAGATCCGGACGGAAACCCCAACACGAGCGACGACGTCCCGGACGTGGTCCAGAACTCCTGGGGCGTTTACGAGGGCCTGGGGTATCCGGCCAATTGCGACAGCCGCTGGTGGACGGTGCTTGACGGGTGCGCCGCGGCGGGGATCGTCCTCAGCTGGTCTGCCGGGAACGAGGGGCCGGGCGCGCAGACGCTCCGCTCTCCGGCGGACCGCGCGACGACCACTCTCGAGGCGTTCTCCGTTGGAGCGGTCAACGCGACGAGCTACGGCTGGCCCTATCCGATCGCAAGCTTCTCGAGCAGAGGTCCGTCGGGATGCAACGTGCCCGAGATTCAAAAGACCAAGCCCGAAGTCGTCGCCCCGGGCGTCAGCGTCTACTCCTCGGTGCCCGGTGGAGGCTACCAGCAGAGCGGCTGGGACGGGACATCGATGGCCGGGCCGCACGCCGCGGGGATCGTGGCCCTGATGCGCCAGGCGAACCCGAACATTGGTGTGGACGACATCAAGCAGATCCTGCTCGACACCGCGAGGGACGAGGGGACGGCCGGCGAGGACAACACCTACGGCTGGGGCTTCGTGGATGCCTACGCCGCCGTGCAGAACGCGATGGTCGGCTTCGGAACGATCTCAGGGAAGGTCTCGAACGCGAGCTGGCTCGGCACGCCCATCGAGGGGGCGACTGTCACGGTCGTCGAGGCCGACCGGAGCTTCGCGACGAACTCCACGGGGCAGTACACCGGCGATGTCGCGGCCGGCCTCTACACCGTCACCGCCAGCCATCCGTCCTTCTCGCCGCAGACGGTCAATGGAGTCGTCATAGAAGCCGGCATGAC
>VGJL01000062.1 GCA_016867495.1 Candidatus Eisenbacteria bacterium
TAGTTGAAGAGGCCCGCGACCGCGGAGATCTCGACGATCATCCCCTCGTCGAAGTGGCGGCGCAATGCCGCGTACTGCTCGTCCGCGATCCCGTGGGGATCGCGGGTCATCGCGGCGGCGTGCGCGAGCGCGAGCCGCTCCTTCTCGGGGAACGCGTCGTAGTCGCCCAGGCGCGCCGCCTCGATCTCCTCTCCGCTCGCGCCCGCCCGTCCTGCCAGGACGGTGTGAGAGGCGAGTCAGTAGGCGCAGCCGTTGATCCCTGAGACCGCGACGGCGATCAGCTCCTTCAAACGCAGGCCGATCGCGCCCGGCGACATCACCGCGCGGAAGTGCGCGATCATTGTCTGCAGGATCTCCGGGCGGTGGGCCATCGTCCGGAACATGTTCGGGACGTTGCCCCTCTCGCGCTGGAAAGCGTCGAAGATCTCCCGCGTGGCTCCGGTCGCCTCGTGGATCTCCATTCTTCGAACTCTGTCCATCTCTTCCTCCTTCGCCGCGCGCCCGCTCGAATCTCCGACGCGATCCATCCCCGCCTAGTCTCCCGACCCGCCTGAGAAGGCCGACTTCTCGAACTCCACGAGGCGGGGGTCCTGGTCCCAGGCGATTCCCACGCGGATCACGCTCCTCGCGCGCGATGTGTCTCCCGCCGCGATCAGATTGACGGCGCAGGCGATCCGCACGGGAACCGAATCGGGAAGGACCTCGACGACGCGGAGCCAGAGATCGGCCGATTCGCGGTGGCGCCCGAGCAGGTGCAGAGCGCTCGCCCGGCCGATCCGCGCATGGTCGGGAGAGCGGCGGGTGCGCTCCAGGGCCTCGAATCGGGCGAGGGCCTCCTCGCCATGCCCCAGCTCCAGCGCGATGTTCCCCAGCTCGATCAAGACCTCGACGGAATCGGCGTCGAGATCGAGGGCCCTGCGGTAAAGCTCGGCTGCGCGTTCGAGTTCGCCAAGGAACATCCTCGCCTTCGCCTCGCGCTGGACGAGCGGGGCGTAGTCGCTGCCGAGAAGCCTGACCGGCTCGATCAGATCCAGCGCCTTGCGCCCGCTCTCGGCCGATGGCTCCCTCAAGAGGAGGGCCGCCAGGTTCGAGCGCGCCTTCACGCTGCGCGGCGCCTCGCGCACGGCGACGGTGAAGAGAGAGAGGTCGTCGCGCCACTCCGGAATCCTGAGGGCGGAGCCGACGCCGCAGCGGAGGACAAGGAGCGCGAGGAATCCGATCGCGACGCGCCTCCCCGACAGGAGCCCGGGGATCCGCAGGAACGCGGCGACAGCGATCACCAGCAGACCCAGGATCGGCAGATAGAGAAACCGGTCCGCCTGCACGCTTCCGATCGGCACGAGGGCGTTCCCGATCACAAGCCAGAGGGAGAGGAAGAAGAGGACTCCCCACGCGGCGGGTGTGCGCCGGCCGCGGCGCAAGACAAGGAAGAGGGCCGCCAGCAGGATGGCGAGGATTGCCGCCCCGACGATGTAGAGCCTCGCTCCCGGCATGATCTCGGCGTACGAGTAGTCCGAGGAGTACCCCTCCAGCGTGAGGACCTGGGGGATCTGCGACCCCAGGACGCCTCCGGCCCCGAGGGCCCTGCGGACCGGGTCGAGGAACGCGAGCGGGTTGTTCACCCGATCGATGGCGATCGCGGGCGGGACGCGCGCGACCCACAAGCGGAGGAAGAGGGCCAGCGCGAGTGAGACCGCCCAGCCCAGATCGCGGGCGCGGATCCCTCGCCGCTCCGAGACAGGCTCGATCCACCCCAGGCGATGCGCGAGAAGGAGCAGGGGAAGAGCGACGGCGCTCTCCTTGGAGAGCATGGCGAGCAGCCAGAGGGCAGGCGGGAGGAACGCTCCCGCGATCGTCGATCGTTTCTCCGCCTCCAGCCACGCGCGATAGCTGGCGAGGAAGAAGATGGCCGCGAGCATCTCCGATCGGGCCGCGATCCAGGCGACCGCTTCCACGTGGATCGGATGGGCGGCGAACAGGAACGCCGCGGCCCACGCGATCCCGGGACGGCTCGGCAAGACAGCCCGCAGCAGGCACAGGGCCGCGAGCGTGGCGACTGCGTGGAGCAGGATGTTGACCGCGATGAAGAACCAGCTCCGCCCTCCGCTCAAGGCCCAGTCGATCGCGAAGCTGGTGCTCGTCACGGGCCGATAGAGCCCGGGCGCTGGATTGTCCGGCCAGAAGGGGGCGGTCCAGATTCCCTGGAGATCGAGGCCGGTGATGGCCGGGTTCGACAGGATCATCGCGCGATCGTCGAAGATGAAGCCGTTTCGCAGTGCGCCCGCGTGGGGGAGAACGGCGACTGCAACAAGCAGGGCGAGGAGGTAGCGGCTGCGCATCATCATTCCCCCTCCCTCTCCCGTGCCTCCGCGGCGAGCGACGACGCGTCCGGGCGCCGATGGCTCCAGCAGGTCATGCCCCCTTGCCGCGATAGAACGACTCCGCCCACGCCACTTCCCGCGGACTTCCGACGATCAAGGGGACCCGTTCGTGAAGCTCGGTCGGCTGCAGATCGAGGATCGGCCCGCGGCCGGTCGTCGCGCGCCCTCCCGCGCCCTCTGCGATCAGGGCGATCGGGGCCGCCTCGCTCAGGAGGCGGAGCTTGCCCTGCCGGCTCTTCGCGTCGGCCGGATAGAGGAAGATGCCGCCGTAAAGAAGGGTCCGGTGGAAGTCGGCGACGAGGGATCCGACGTAGCGGCCGCTATAGGGCTTCCCGCGCGGGTTCTCCGTCCCCTTCAGCGACTCGACGATCCGGCGCGTGGGCTCCTCCCAGGCGTGGGAGTTCCCTTCGTTGACGCTGTAGATGCCGCCCGACTCGGGAATCCGAATGTGCGGGTGCGAGAGCAGGAACTCGCCCACGGTCGGGTCGAGGGTGAAGCCGTGCACCTGCCGGTTCGCGACATAGACCAGGATCGTGCTGCTCCCATAGATCACGTAGCCCGCGGCCGCCTGCGCCGCCCCCGGCTGGAGGAGATCCTCCAACGTTCCCTTCTCGCCCCGCGACCGCTTCCGGTGGATCGAAAAGATCGAGCCGATCGAGACGTTCGCGTCGATATTGCTCGATCCGTCCAGGGGATCGAACGTCATCGCGTAGGGTCCGCTCGGGTACTCGTCGGGGATCGGGATCGGCTCCTCGTTCTCCTCGGAGGACATCACGCAGAGGTGGCCGGTGTGGTGGACGTTGCGGATGATCGTCGTGTTGGCGAAGTCGTCCAGGATCTGGACCGCTTCCCCCTGGACGTTCGTCTTGCCCGTCAGGCCGAGGGCGTCGACCAGGCCCGCCTTGCGGACCTCGCGGGAGATGATCTTCGCCGCGACCATGATCTCCTGCAGCAGCGCCGTGAAGCCGCCCGAGGCTCCCGGATGGAGCTTCTGCTGCAAGGCCAGGTGCTGGCTGAAGGTGATCCCTATGTTCTCCGCGCGGCGTGTCATTTGACCCCCCGTTGAACAGGTCGCTCGGGGGGAGTATAGGGAAGGGGCGCGCCGCCGGGAAGATGAGGCGCGGCGGCGCGCAAGCCGACTGCGATCTCTCGGGCTATCCGACCAGGGTCAGTGGCCGCGACCAGCTGCAAGTCAATCGCGGGTTCGCGGCGCGCGGATTTGCGGCGCCAGTCGCCCCGGATCCGCTCCAGGGGGACGGGGGCCGGCCGGCTCGCGGGCGGGGGCCCGCCGAAAAGCGCTTGCCCGGCCCCCGGCGCCTTTCTATAGTACCGGCCTCAGGAAACGGGCGCCCCGCCAGCGGCCCCGCCGGGGCGGAGCGCCGGGGCGATCCACGAGCGGTCACCGGCCGGCGCGCGCCGGCCGCAGAGGGGGTGCGGCACCGTGAACATCTCTCCTCTCGATATCCGGAAGCAGACTTTTCGCACCGTGTTCCGGGGCGCGGACAATGAGGAGGTTCGCGTCTTCCTCGACCTCGTTGCGACGGAGCACGAGAGGCTGATCGAGCTGAACAACCAGCTCAACGAACGCGTGCACCATTGCGAGGACCGCCTCGCGGAGTATCGGGAAATCGACCACACGCTGAGAAGCTCCGTGCTCTCCGCCGAGCGTCACGCCGCAGAGGCGCGAGAGAACGCCCAGCGCGAGGCCAATCTCATGATGCAGGAGGCGGAGTGGCGCGCCAAGCAGATGCTCGAGGACTCGAGGGAGCGTCTCAATCGCCTGCTCGAGGAGATCAGAGATCTCCAGGCGAAGAAGGATGCCTATGTGCAGCACCTTCGGAGCTTCCTGGCCGCACAGAGCGAGCTGCTCGAGCACCACGACTCCTATCTTCAGGGCGTCGAGAGACTGGCCGAGGAGACGGCCGTGCTCGCCTCCCGCGTCCGGCGCGCCGAGGTGAGGCCCCCCTTGGCGATGGAGCGGCCGCCGCAAGCGCAAGTCGGCCAGGCGGCCGCCGATGAGCCTGTGATCCCGCCCCCCGCATCTCCCCGGGGCTCGGGCTTCGACCAGACACAGCCTCAACCCCGAACTCCGCAGGCATCGACCTATGGCCAGGCTCCGGCGCCCGAGAGGCCTCCCCAGGCTCCGGCGCAGTTCCCGCCCACCGGCAGGGCCATGCCCCCGGGCCCCGGGTTCCCGCCGCCGCGGGGACTGAGCCGTTTCGGCCGCCCCGCCCCGCCTCCGGGCTCGCGGGAGACGGGCGCTCCCCGAGAGATGAGCAGTGAAGATTCCCAGGGGGGGCGGTCGATACCTGAACGGAGCGAAGGGCTCTTCGAGATCTCAGCGGACGAGGATGAGGCTCCTCGTCCCTAGCTTGAGCAAGGAGCGTTAGGCGGCGTCCATGTCCGAGTCCGAACTATCCCGCGCGATCCGCGAGGCCGTCGAGGCCCTGCGGCATTTGACTTCGAGCCAGCCCCTGGTCGGAGTCATCCTGGGGACTGGGCTCGGTTCCCTCCCGCATGGATTCGAGACCGACACGGTCGTCCCCTACGAACGGATCCCCAACTTCCCCAGGTCCCAGGTCGAGAGCCACGCCAACGAGCTGGTCTTCGGCAGGCTGGGGGGCCGCCCAACGGTGGTCATGAAGGGTCGGGTCCACTACTACGAGGGCTTCTCGATGCGGGAGGTGACCTTCCCGATCCGGGTCCTCCGTGGGCTAGGCGCGAAGTACCTGGTCATCTCAAGCGCCGTGGGAGGGATGGACCCCACCCTCTCGCTCGGCGACATCGTCCTCGTCGCCGATCACATCAACCTGATGGGGGACAACCCCCTGATCGGCCCGAACGACGAGACGCTCGGGCCCAGGTTCCCCGACATGTCGGAGCCATATGACCGGTCCCTTCAGGAGATCGCCACGCAGGTAGCTCTGGAGGAGCGGATCGCGCTGGGGAAGGGAACGCTTGTCGCCGTCGCCGGCCCGAACCTCGAGACGCGCGCGGAGTACCGCTTTCTTCGATGGTGCGGGGCCGATGTCGTCGGCATGTCGATGGTTCCGGAGAACCTGGTCGCCATCCATGGAGGGATGAAGGTTGCCGCGCTCGCGGTGGTGACCGATCTATGCTTCCCGGATGCGCTCGAGCCTGTGGACGTGGACCGGATTCTGGCGACGGCGGCCGAGGCCGCCCCGTCGCTCTCGCGCCTGATCGCGGGGCTGGTCGCGAGAATTCCCCAACAGGCATGACATCCGAGGGGCGCAGCGGGAGGATCGCGTGAACAAGAAGGACCTGAAGCACTTCGAGAAGAGACTCCAAGTGGAGCGGGATCGGCTCGCCGATTCCCTCGGCAAGCTCGAGAACAGCGTGTTGAGGCACTCGCAGCGCGAATCCTCCGGAGACCTCTCCGCTTACTCGATCCACCCCGCCGATCTGGGAACCGATTCGATGGAGCGCGAGAAGGATCTCCAGGTGGCTTCCGCGGAGGGGAGGCTGCTGGCGGAGATCAAGGAGGCGATCTCGCGCCTGGAGGAGGGGACCTACGGCGTCTGCGAGTCGTGCGGGAAAGAGATCGACAAGCGCCGTCTCGATGTCGTCCCACATGTCCGGTACTGCCTGAAGTGTCAGGAGAAGGAGGAGCGCCGTTTCGCCTCCTAGGTCCGCCCACACGCTGCGGCTCATGCTGATCGCCCTGGCGGTGCTTGCCATCGATCTCCTCACCAAGTCGCTCGCCACGCGATTCATCGCCGGCCACGCTTCCGGAATCGACGTCCTCGGGGGTCTTCTCCGCTGGACCTATGTCCGCAACTACGGCTCAGCCTTCTCCCTCATCCAGGGCGGCAGGCTCTTCTTCATCGGGTTCAGCATCCTCTCGATCCTTCTCATCGTCGCGATGGCCCGCGTTCCCCGGTACCGGAGAACCCCCTACACGCTCTCCCTCGGTCTCATCCTGGGAGGGGCGATCGGAAACCTCGTCGATCGCGTTCTGCTGGGGGCGGTGCGGGACTTCATCGACATCGGGATCGGACGCCATCGCTGGCCGACCTTCAATGTCGCGGACATCGGGGTCACTGTCGGCGTGGGTCTTCTCGCCGTGCTCTTGCTCTTTCCGCGCGCCGCCGGGGAGGACGTTCAGGCCGATCGCGAGACCGATCGCGATTCGGATCTCGCCGGCGCATCATGACCGAGGAGGAGTTCCCGGTCGGCGCGGCCGACGAAGGCCTGCGTCTCGACCGCTTCCTGGCAATCAGGATCCCGGATGTGTCCCGCACGCGGCTGCAACGCTGGCTCGAGGAGGGGCGCGTCAAAATCGGCCGGATCGCAGTGAAACCCGGTCTCGCCTTGAAGCCCGGATGGATCGTGCGCGTCACCAGGCCCGATCCCCAGGTTTCCCCGCTCGAGGCTCAGGATCTCGCGCTCCGTATCGTCCATGAGGACGAGGAGATCCTCGTCATCGACAAGCCGGCCGGCCTCACCGTCCATCCGGGGGCGGGTCGCAGGGCAGGGACGCTGGCGAACGGTCTCCTTCATCTGCATCCGGATCGCGACTGGCCCGGCGCCCCGGAGCGGCCCGGGATCGTCCACCGGCTCGATCGCCTGACGAGCGGCTTGCTCGTCGTCGCCTGCGAGCCCCGCGCCTATCTCGAGCTGCGCAGACAGATCGCCGCCCGCGAGGTCGCCCGCCGCTATCTCGCCCTGGCCTGGGGAACCCCGAGCGCGGCCGCGGGCACGATCGACGCCGCCATCGGGCGGGATCCCCGGGAACGGAAGCGAATGGCTGTGGCGGCGCGCGGAGGCAGGGGCGCTCGAACGCACTACCGGGTGCTCCGGAGTCTGGGGGCCCTCAGCCTCCTTGAGGTTCGACTCGAGACGGGCCGCACGCACCAGATCCGCGTCCATCTGGCCCACATCGGTTTCCCCGTCTTCGGCGACGCCGTCTATGGAGGAGGCCGGGCCTTCCTCTCGCGCCTGTCTCCTCGGGATCGGCCGGCGTGGACGGCGAGGCTGCGCCGCTTGAACCGCCAAGCGCTCCATGCCTATCATCTGAGCTTGAGACACCCGAGGGACGGCGCGCGGTGGGTCTTCGAGTCGCCGCTCCCCGCGGAGATCGATGGGCTCCTGAGGGAGCTCGCGGGCGGCGGGGACGGGACGGACGGGATGGAGCGGAGGACGGAATGAAGCTGACGCAGCGGATCGAAGAGGATCTCACCCTCATTCGGCTCGGCGGCCAGCTCCTGGGCGGCCCCGACGCCGAGCAGCTCCGCTCCGCCCTGCTCGCCGCGGTTGAGCAGAGCAGCCCCCATATCCTCATCGACATGAGCGAGGTGTCCTGGGTCAACTCGACCGGCCTGGGGATCCTGATCTCCAGCCACCTTGCGGCACGGCAGAAGGGCGGAGCGCTCAAGCTGATCGGTGTCTCCAAGAGGATCGAGTCGATTCTCTCCGTCACCCGGCTCAACACGGTCTTCGAGATCTTCCCGAGCGAGGAGGAAGGCCGGCGGAGCTTCTCCGCCGCGTCTGCGGGGAAGCCATGAGGCAAGCGGCCGGCATCGCTCGCCGGTAGGAGGAAACCACGGATGGAGCGCCGAGACAGAGACGAGGGAGAGGTGATCACCTTCTCCTTCCCCAGCCGCCTCGAGCTCCTTCCGGTCCTCGATCGTCTCGTGCAGGGCATAACCGAGCAGATGGAGTTCGACGAGGACGCCGCAGGCGAGGTCGCGATCTCGGTGATCGAGGCCGGCACGAACGCGATCCAGCACGGGCACAAGCACAATCAGGAGAAGCAGGTCGACTTCCGCTTCGACATGCGGCCGGACTACTTGCTGGTCACGGTCGTCGACTCCGGGCCGGGCTTCGAACCCGACATGATCCCGCGAAACGACCCGTCGAACCCCGAGGACCTCATGCGCAGCAGCGGACGCGGAATCTACATCATGCGCCGGATGATGGACCAGGTCGACTTCGACATCGATCCGGCGCGCGGCACGCGCGTTCTCCTGAAGAAGCTCCGGCGCACCAACGGTCGCTCCCCATCGGCCTGATCCTTGGACCCCCGCTCCGACCGGACCTTCCTGGGCGTCGACTACGGCCGCAAGCGCGTTGGGCTCGCGATCAGCGACCCCGCGGGGATCCTGGCGAGCCCCCTGGCCGTTCTCTCGTATCGCGGCATGGACGATCTCGCGGCCCGGTTGAGCGAGCTCGCTTTCGAGCGCGAGGCGGTGGCGATCGTCCTGGGCCTTCCCACGCGCGCCGACGGGCGGGCGGGGGATCTCGCCGCGGAGATCGAGGCCCTTGCGGAGAAGCTCCGCTCGCGCGGCGTCGCCGTCATCTTCTCGGATGAGTCCCTGACGACCTGGGAGGCTGGGAGGCTTCTGGGAGAGGCGGGCGCCGATCCCCGCGCGGGGCGAAAGGCGAAGATCGACGCCGCGGCGGCTGCCGTCATGCTGCAGTCCTTCCTGGAGGATCTCGATCGTTGAGCCGTCGCGCCGCGCGCCTGCTGCCGCCTCTCCTCGCGGTCGCGATCTTCCTGATCCTCGGGGCGGCGGCCTTCATCGGCTACCGCCTGGAACTCGATCGTCCCACCGAGCGTTCCCGGACGGGGGACGGTCTCCTTCGCATCAGCCCCGGGGCGAGCCTGCGGACGGTCGCGAGGGATCTCTCGCGCGAGGGCTGGATCCGCAGCCCTCTCTTCGTCGCCCAATGGGGGAGGGTGAAGGGTCTGGATCGTGCGGTCTTTCCGGGTCGCTACCGGCTGCGAAGGGGATGGACCGCGCGGCGCATCCTCGATGAGATCGCCCTCGGCCGCGTCGAGACCACGCGCGTCACGATCCCCGAGGGATGGAGGGAGGCGCAGATCGTGAGGTTGCTGGCCGACTCTCTCGAGATCGGCGTCCGGGATCTCCAGGCGGCTGTCCTCGACACGGCTTGGGTCCGGTCGATCGGGATCCCGCGCGGGAAGCTGGAGGGCTACCTCTTTCCCGAGACCTACATCTTTCCGAAAGAGTACGACCCGAGGGGTGCGCTGCGGCGGATGGTGCGCGAGGCCGATCGCCGGTTCGACGGCTCCATGCGCGAGCGGGCCGATGCGATCGGATGGAGCCGCGACTCGGTCATCGTCCTGGCTTCGATCGTCCAGGCCGAGGCGGCGAAAGAGCGCGAGATGCCCCGCATCGCCGCCGTCTTCCACAACCGGCTGCGACACGGCTGGAGGCTGGATGCCGATCCGACCGTCTTGTATGCTATCGGTCGGTTCTCGGGGCCGCCGCGCCTGAGCGATCTGAGGGTAGAGTCGCCCTACAACACCTACCGCGCGGGAGGGTTGCCGCCGGGACCGATCGGCAATCCGGGCGCGGCCGCCCTGCGCGCGGTCCTCTGGCCTGATTCGATGAGGGACGAGTTCTACTTCGTCGCCGACGGGAGCGGGGAGCACATCTTCACGCGGACGCTCGGCGAACACAACAGGGCGCGGCGCGAGGCGCGCCGGTCGCAGGGAGGAGTTCGATGAGGAGAAGGCGGATCCCGATCTTGATCGCAGCGGCGGCATGCGCGCACCTGCTCGCGCCCGCGGCGCATTCCTACCGCCAGCCCGAGAACCGGGGCGCAGTCCTCTACCTCTCGATCGCGCCGGAGCAGCGCTATGACGACACCACGAGCTTCCGGGGCCGATCCGCGACTCCCACTCCGGAGGAGGCGATCGTCTCGGATGTGGCCTCGCCCCGCACTCACATCGCCTATCTCCTCCTCGCCTATCCGCCCGAGGCGGTTCCCGAGATGAGCGTGGTCAGCTACGGCATCCGCTACCCGAACGGGATCCGGATCGTCCGCTACGGGATCAGCCCCAACTGCCTCCAGATGGCGACGCGCGATTGGCCCTCGAGCCGCGAGGGGATGATGCTCGGCGTCATCGGCAAGCCCGACACCAATCGCGTCGTCGAACTGGGTTGGTTCGCGATCCAGGCGACCAAGCCGGGGCGCGTGGAGGTCGTGCCGCACCCGGACGCCGGCATGGCGGCCCGCATCGTCTCGCAAACTTCCTCGCTCATGACTCCGATCGCCGACTTCGGCCACTTGGGATTCGATCTCCCGGGGAGAGCGCCGGCGCCAACGTTTCCCGGCCCTGTGACGGGCGCCGCGTGCTATCACGACTCGGTCTGCGTGGAGCTGACGCGGGCCGAGGCGGAGTATTACGGTGACGCCGTTCTCTATCTGGAGGACGGTCTTCTCTGCCAGGAGGGGACGCTCTGCTGGGGTCCGTTGCTGGAGGGCGCCTGCTGTCTCCCGGACGGCGCCTGCCGGATCCTGACCCGCAAGGCGTGCGCGAAGGCGGCCGGCAAGTACCAGGGGAACTACAGCCGCTGCGATCCCGACCCGTGCGGGGCGCAGGCCGCGCCTACGGCAGGCGAGGAGGGAAAGTGAGCGCGAAGCGAGCGAAGGGCGCCGGGTCTCTCGGGTCGGCCACGGGCCGGACTGGGCGAAGGGGAGCCTCCGACCAAGGGTCCGGAGGAGCCGCGGCCTCCTCCGCCTCGGGCGAGGAGAGCCACCTTCCCTGGGGGCGAAAGAACTTCCTCCTGCTTGCCGTCGGCCTCGGTCTCATCGTGGTCGGCTTTCTTCTTCTCGCGCTTGGAGATACGACATTCGCTCCGGTCTTGCTGGTCGGGGGGTTCCTCGGGCTGATTCCGTGGGGGATCGTCGCGGGGACCCGGAGAGACCCCACCGGGTGAGAATCCCCATCCTTGGCGGCGGGCGAGTAGCTCAACGGTAGAGCGCCTGCCTTACAAGCAGGAGGCCACAGGTTCGACCCCTGTCTCGCCCACCAACTCCCCCGCGGCGCCGAGCGAGATCCGTCTCATCTCCTTGGTAGATCAGCCGAAGAGGGGAAAGATGGCCCTTGACCCGGGGAGTCAAGTGCTGCTAAATTACCTACGTGCAAGCCAACAGGTGGAGCAGACACCGGAAGGAGGTGCGGCGAGGAGAACGAGACCCCCGGGCCCTTGCGGGCCGCATACGTTTCTGAGGTTTCGCAACAGGATAGGCGTACTGACGGAAGGCTTGCTTACATACCAGCTACATGTGGAGGTCAAGGGAATGAAGCGCTTGCTTTTGGTTTTTTGCGCGCTTGCGATGACAGCGTCGTTTGCCAGTGCTGACGTGCCCGATCCGTCGAGGTGCTCGACGACTTGGGATCCCGTTCAGCGTTTTTATCTGTGCCCTGACAACTATCCGGACTCGAACCCGGATGGCGCCAACGATTGCTCGGCCGCCTCGTTCAGCGTGACGGTCGCTAACGCGTCGGGTGCGATCATTCCGAACGCCGTCGTCGAGATTCTCCTCGGCGGCAGCGAGCCGGGCGGCTCGGTCGAGGTCTGCGTCAACCAGACCCTGACCCGGAATACCGAGTCCAACGGCGTCGCGAAGTTCAACCTCGGCGGCGGCGGCTGCAACAAGCGGCCCGGCTGCGCCGTGATTCGCGCCAACGGCGTCGTCATCCGCACCTGGAACGTGATCGTCAGCGCCGACTACGTCGGAACGGACAACCTCGGCCAGCCCGGTCTCTCGGACGGCCGTGTCGCGCCGGCCGACTTCTCGGTTTTCGTCGGTCGCTATCAGGGTGGTGTTGGCGCCTCGAGCTGCCACGACTACAACAACAACGGCACGACGGGCCCCGAGGACTTCTCGGTATTCGTCGCGGCCTACAAGGGTGGCGTGAACATCTGCACCTTGGTGCCCTAGGGCGCCGGCGCGGAGGTTCACCGAAAGATGCTTGGCCGGGGCTCGCCGGACCTGGCCTTGCGAGACGAGGGTGGTGTGGTGGTGGACAAGGCGGTGGACGTGACCGCTTTGTGGAAGGGCTTCGGAAGGACGCGTGTTCCGGGGTTCTTTTGGGGAGTGCAGGACGTACAACAGACATCGCACAGACAACCTAGCTAGGGAGGTTCGAAAATGAGGAAAATCCTATTGGCGCTGGGCATCATGGCCCTCATCTGTACCCCGGCGATGGCGGGTGTCAATGCTAACGGCGCGATCATCGTCCACACGAACGATGCCTACACGTACTCCGCGGGCACGCGGTGCACGACGCCTCTGGCTCGTCCCGCGACCTGCCAGGAGACGATCACGCAGACGAACCGTGACGCTACGCGGTCCGTCCTGTGGTTCCTGTGGGCATTCCTGCCGGACGCGACCCCCAGGGTCACGACGGTCTACTTCGGTATGAACATGGACATGACCTGTCTGGATCCGACCGAGTTCACCTGGGCATGGTGCAGCCCGACCGGGGTCACGCCTTCTCAGGACGTCTCGGCGGGCTGGCCGGGCGACGGCGAGAGCGCGACGGTTGGATGGCCTGTTGCCATCACCCAGAACCTCTATCCGTTCATGGTCATCCGGGCGGGCGTCGAGCTGTGTGGGCCTCCTTCGACGGCCTACATCTGCTCGTCGATCAACCATGTCGGCGGCTACGCCGCGTTCGTTGACGACAGCAACCCGCCTGTTACCGACAACGTGAATCGCTTCGGCTGCGTTCGCTGGTACGAGCCGGGTTACGTAAACTGCCCGGAGATCGCCATCGTCCGTGGCGCTTGCTGCTATCCTAGCGGCCTCTGCGTGCTGCTGCAGCAGCAAGAGTGCCTGCCCCCCGGGGTCTACCTGGGCAACGACACCGTTTGCGAGCCGCAGAATCCGTGCCCGCAGCCGGGCGCGTGCTGCGACCTCGTGACGGGAGACTGCGCGTACGTTCTGCGTGAGGCCTGCTTGCCGCCTCGTCAGTTCCTTGGCGAGGGCATCGCGTGCGCGCCGCAGAATCCGTGTCCGCAGCCGGGCGCGTGCTGCGACCTCGCGACGGGCGACTGCTACTTCATCCAGCAGGCCGACTGCATCGCTCCGCGCGTGTGGTACGGCGGCCCCTGCTTGCCGCAGAATCCGTGTCCTGAGCCGCCGCACACCGGTGCGTGCTGCTTCCAGGACGGGACCTGCCGGGTCATCACAGAGGCCGAGTGCACCGCGGCTGGCGGCTTCCTCTGGGTCATCGACGAGGACTGCGTGGACGACTGTCCGCCGGTTCCGACCGAGAACACGACCTGGGGCAAGATCAAGGCGAACTACAGGTAGTACTTTCCTAGGACACTGCTAGGAACGAGGGCCCGCCCCGCGAGGGGCGGGCTCTTTGCTTGGGGCCGTGGCCAGCTTCGCCTGTCGGTCGGCTCTCCGTCGGAGCCGCGAAGCCCCGCGCCGGATCGGCCCTGGCGCTCCTCCGGTCCACCGGCTCTCCGGGGCGGGCGACCGTCGTCCCGCCGGGCCCTCCTCGGGCGGAAGGAGCCCGTATCAGAGGCCGGGGGAACCGTCGGTTACGCCCCTTTTTTCCATTTGCTCGGGCGCGAGCGGTTGGCTGATAATCCCGGTGAGCGTGAGAACCCCGGCGCGATCTCATCGGGCTCTCGATCCCTTTGAGCGGGCCGATACGCCACTAGCCATGGAGGAGATGTGGCGCGGTGACCACTGGGCTCTCGGAAGGAGGGTAGTTTCGATGTCGAAGCGGGTGCTTCTTGGGGGATTGGCTCTCTTGGCGGCCTTCGCCCTTCCGGCGATGGCGGGCAGAAACAGCGGAGGAGCGATCCTCCTACACACGAACGACACCTATACGTACTCGGCGGGGACGCGGTGCACAACCGAACTCGCCCGCCCGGCGAACTGCGCGGGAGTGATCACGAGGACCGACAAGGACAGCCGGCCTGTCATCTGG
>VGJL01000063.1 GCA_016867495.1 Candidatus Eisenbacteria bacterium
GCGGCGCCGCCCTCAAGATCGCCGCCGATGACCTGCCCCTACTCCCCGAGGGAACCTACTATCACTACCAGTTGATCGGGTGCGAGGTGCTCGACGCGGACGGGGAGTCGCTCGGCCGGGTCGGCTCGATTCTCACGACGGGGAGCAACGATGTCTTATGCGTGGGCGAGGACGAGATCCTGATCCCGGCGATCCGGGACTTCGTCGCGGCAGTGGACCTTCCCGAGGGGAAGATCCGGCTGGGAGTCCCTCGCTCCCGGCTGGGGATGGACGAAGAGCCGATCTGACGATCCACGTCCTGACCGGATTCCCACGGATATTCGATGGCCCGCTCGATGAGGGGATGATCCGCGTGGCCCGGACAAAGGGGCTCGCCGACATCCGTGTCGTTCCCCTGCGCGACTTCGCCGACGACAACCACCGGACCATCGACGACTATCCCTACGGCGGAGGCCCGGGGATGATCCTGAAGGTGGAACCCGTCGCGCGGGCGATCGATTCCCTGCCGCCGCCCGCCGGGACTCGCCGCGAAACGATACTCCTGACCCCGCAGGGGGAGAGGCTCGACCAGGAGCTGGTCAAGAAGCTCCTCTTCTCGGGCGATCTGGTGCTTCTCTCCGGACGCTACAAGGGAGTGGACGAGAGGGTGCGCGCCTTCGCGACCCGGGAGGTCTCCATCGGCGACTACGTCCTCTCCGGGGGAGAGTTCGCGGCGCTTGTGTTGATCGATGCGGTGGTGCGGCTTGTGCCAGGCGTCCTCGGCTCCTTCGACTCGGCCGCCGGAGATTCGTTCGAGACCGGATTGCTCGACTGCGGCTACTACACGAGACCCGAGGAGTTCCGGGGGATGAAGGTCCCCGATCTCCTCCTCTCGGGAGACCATGGTGCGATCGAGCGCTGGCGCCGGCGCGACGCGCTCGCCCGCTCTCTGAGCCGCAGGCCCGACCTGCTTGGACGGGCCGACTTGAGCGGAGAGGATCACCTTCTTCTGCAGGAGCTGGGCTGGGAAGGGGCCTCCCCGCCCCCCGCGAAAAAGCGGCGGAAAAGGTAGCCCGTTTGTGGTCTAATAGGGAGTCGCTTTGGAATCTCAAGGAGTTTGATGATGGATCTGCTCAAGAAAGTCGAGGCCCCTCATGTGCGGGCCGATCTGCCCCGGTTCGGTCCGGGGGACACCGTTCGAGTTCACGTGAAGGTGATCGAGGGGGACAAGGAGAGGACGCAGGTCTTCCAGGGAACCGTGCTTGGCCTTCGGGGCAGCGGCCTCGGCCGGAGCTTCACGGTTCGCAAGGTCACCGATGGGGTCGGAGTCGAGAGGATCTTCCCGATCCACTCGCCGAGCATCGCGAAGGTCGAGGTCACGCGGCTCGGCAGGGTGCGCCGCGCGAAGCTCTCCTATCTGAAGGAGCTCAAGGGGAAGTCGGCCCGGATCCGGGAACGTGAGAGGGGAAGCAAGGAAACCACGGCAAGCTGAGCGGCGTCCGGGGCACAGGCTCCCGAGCGGCAGATGGGAAGCGGCCCTGCGGCGAGCGGGGTCGCTTCGTGTCGCAGGAACGGATGAGGTCGGGCGGGGCTGTCTTGCGGGGCCGGTGGTCGCGGCGGCGGTGATCCTCAAGCCCAATCGTCCGATCCCGGGATTGCGCGACTCCAAGCTTCTCTCGCCGGGGGAACGAAGGCGCCTCGTTCCGTTGATCCTAGCCGCTTGCGAGGCGTTCGGAGTCGGCTCGGCGTCCGTCCATGAGATCGACAGGTTGAACATCCGCCGCGCTTCCTTCCGCGCCATGCTTCGCGCCATCGCCCGCCTTCGTCCTCCGCCGGACCATCTGATCGTTGATGGCTTCGCCATCCCGGGGCTCGCGATCGCCCAGACGCCTCTGGTCTCGGGGGACCGTCTCTGCCGGAGCGTCGCGGCCGCCTCCGTCCTCGCGAAGGTCCTTCGCGATCGGCGGATGGACCGTCTCCACCTTCTCTATCCGGCCTATCGATTCCAGGAGAACCGCGGATATCCGACGCCGGAGCACCTGCGCGCGCTCGAAGCCTACGGCCCCTGCCCCCTCCATCGACGGAGCTTCGCGCCGGTGAGGCGGCTCCTGGAAGGCCCGCTCAGTCTCCCCCTCTGACCGAGCCGGCACGGAGTCTGCTCACGCCTCCATGGATGGAGTCTCGATGCGGGAATGCCGAGCGGTCGGCGCGGGGCGCGGCCGCCGAGACGATCGCGGCCGCCTACCTTCGCCTGCGCGGCTGCGAAATTGTGGGACGCAACGTCAGGGCCGGAGGAGGCGAGATCGACATCGTGGCCCGCCGCGGCGACTGGCTCCTCCTTGTGGAGGTCCGCTTCCGGCGAGATGATCGCTTCGGCCTGCCGGTGGAAACGATCCGGGGGCGAAAGCGCGACGCGATCCGCCGGGCCGCCCACGCCTATCTGTCCGGAGCGGGCGGCCGGCCCGCCTGTTGGAGATGCGACATCGTCTCCGTCGATTTGCTTGGCGACGGTGACATGAGGGTGCGCCACTACCCGAACGCGATCCCTCTCTGAACCCCCCTCAAGGCCCAGCCGCACCCCCGAACCCCGGTATTGACACGGGGCGCCCTTGTGACTAGATTCTCGTGCGGCCCCGGAGCGGCCATGTCTCGGGTGTGGGGGGAGGGGTTCAGGTGCTGACTTTATGGCAGTCCGCGACCTCCGGTCGTCCAGGGATTGGCACGATGCTGGAGCGGGTTCTGAGGATGTCTCCGGGGCCAGTTTCCTCTTGGATTCGGGATCTTCGCGAAACCGGTTGACCGCTCTCGCCCTGCCCTGTCAGTTTCAACCATATCAATGGGTTGCCGTTCCTGAGAGGGAGGCTCTCTTGGCGTCGCGCCGGACCGATGAGATCGAGGATCTCGCGCAGAGAGTGAGGAGTGGGGACCGCAGGGCGATCTCGCGGGCCATTTCTTGGATCGAGGATCAGACGCCCGCTGGCCGCAAGCTCCTCGATCGCCTCTACTCCCCGCGTCCCCGCTCCCACCGGGTGGGGATCACGGGGCCGCCCGGATCGGGCAAGAGCACGATCGTCAGCGAGCTGACGCGCCTCCTGCGCGCGCGCGGCGAGCAGGTCGGGATCCTCGCGGTCGATCCATCGAGCCCGTTCACGGGTGGCGCGATCCTCGGAGATCGGATCCGGATGCAGTCCCATCAGGGCGATCCGGGTGTCTTCATCAGGAGCATGGCCAGCCGAGGCAGCCTCGGCGGGCTCGCCACCGCGACCTACGAGGCGAGCGAGGCGCTCGAGGCCGCCGGATGCTCCCGGATCCTCTTCGAGACGGTCGGCGTCGGCCAGTCGGAGCTCGAGATCATCGAGGCGGCCGACACGACGGTTCTGGTCCTGGTGCCCGAATCGGGGGACGGCGTGCAAGTGATGAAGGCCGGGCTCATGGAGGCCGGCGACATCTTCGTGATCAACAAGTCCGATCGCGAAGGAGGGGATCGTCTCCACAAGGAGATCTCCCTCATGATCGAGATGGGGCGAGAGCGCCGCGGGGCGGTCGCCGCGCCGTCATCCGCCGGGCTCGGGCTGCCCCGGGATCGGGGCCTTGCGCGAGGGGTTTCCGAGACGGCGTGGGAGAGGCGGATCTGCCGCACCGTCGCGCTGCGGGGCGAGGGGATGGACGATCTCCTCGCATCCATCGAGGCGCATCGCGACCAGATCCAGTCCGACGCCGCGGTCTGGTCGGCGCGACAGGAGCAGCGGCTCGACTCGCGGCTGCGCACCCAGCTCCGCGATCGAATCCTCCACGGCCTCTGGAAGGCCGGACATCTGGAGGAGTGGATAGGCGATGGGCTGGGCCGGATCCGCAGGGGGGAGATATCCCCCTACGGACTGGTGGACGAGCTCGTGCGGAGGCTCTTGCCTGAGGATCGGCCGGCCGGCATCGAGGCCGGCAAGGGAGGGGATCGATGAGCACGGAGAAGATCCGGATCCTGGTGGCGAAGCCGGGGCTGGACGGCCACGATCGCGGCGCGAAGGTGATCGCGACCGCCTTTCGCGACGCAGGCTTCGAAGTCATCTACACCGGCCTCCATCAGACGCCCGAGATGATCGTCGACGCGGCGATACAGGAAGATGTCGACATCGTCTCGCTGAGCATCCTGTCAGGCGCGCACATGACCCTCTTCGCGCGGATCCTGGATCTTCTCCGCGAGCGCGGGGCAGCGGACATCCACGTGATGGGGGGCGGGATCATCCCGGAGGAGGACATCGTCAAGCTGCGCGAGATGGGAGTCGGAGCGATCTTCGGTCCGGGCACCGCGACGAGCGAGCCGATCGACTACATCCGGCGCTGGCGTGAGGAATCGGCGGGGCGAGAGGGCGGTCGAGGCTAGACCCGTTTGGCTTGATCTGAAGAGCCGGCAGGCGCATCAAAAGGAGCGAGGAATGGCATACATCAGCGAGGAGCATGAGGCGATCCGCGCGGCGATACGCGATTTCGCGGAGAACGAGATCCGTCCGCACGCGATGGCGATCGACAAGGAGAGCAGGTTCCCGATCGAGATCCTGAAGAAGATGGGGGCGCTCGGCTATCTCGGGATCCCGTATCCGGAAGAGTGGGGCGGTCCGGGGATGGACATGCTCTCCTACGCGATCGGCGTGGAAGAGATCTCGCGCGTCTGCGCGTCCACCGGCATCACCATGGCCGCGCACACCAGCCTCGGCATCTTCCCCATCTACACGTACGGGACGCCGGCCCAGAAGGAGCGCTACCTGCGCAAGCTGATCACCGGCGAGTGGCTCGGTGCCTTCGGGCTGACGGAGCCGGAGGCCGGTTCGGACGCCGGAGGGACCCGGACGACCGCGGTTCGCGACGGCGACGGGTGGATCCTGAACGGATCGAAGATCTACATCACCAACGGCAAGAGCGCGAAAGTGATCGTGACCGCCGCTCGGACATCGAAGGATGCCGGGACGCGGGGGATCTCGGCCTTCCTGGTCGAGCAGCCGAACCCCGGGGTCACGATCGGCAAGCTCGAGGACAAGCTGGGTTGCCGGGGGAGCGAGACGGCCGAGATCCACTTCGAGAACGTCCGTCTCCCCGCGGACGCGCTCCTGGGAGAGCTCAACAGAGGCTTCCCGGTCTTTCTCGACACTCTCGACGGCGGGAGGGTCTCGATCGGGGCGATGGCGCTCGGCATCGCGCAGGGGGCCTTCGAGGCCGCGGTCGAGTACGCGAAGACCCGGCAGCAGTTCGGCCGCCCCATCGCCGAGTTCCAGGGGCTGCAGTGGATCCTCGCCGACATGGCGACGCAGATCGAGAACGCGAGGCTGCACGTCTACAACTCGGCGCGCATGAAGGACGCGGGCGTTCCGTACAAGAAGGAATCGGCGATGGCGAAGCTCGTGGCGGCCGAGACCGCCATGTACGTCACGACCAAGGCGATACAGGTCCACGGGGGAATCGGTTACATGCGGGAGCTTCCCGTCGAGCGCTACTTCCGCGACGCGAAGCTCCTCGAGATCGGGGAAGGAACATCGGAGATCCAGCGGACCGTGATCGCGCGGGAGATCCTCAAGTAGGAGGGAGGTCAAGATGAGCGTGGAGAGGGACAATCCGGCGGCGGCGCGCGCGGGTCGTGGCGCGGGAGACAGGGAAGTCGTCCTGCTCTCGGCGGTGCGGACCGCGCTGGGCAGATTCCAGGGGGGTCTCGCCCCCTTCTCCGCCACAGATCTCGGCGGCATGGCGATTCGAGAGGCGATACGGCGTGCGGGCGTCGCCCCCGACGCAGTCGACGAGGTGCTGATGGGGCATGTTCTCCAGGGCGGTGTGGGCCAGGCCCCGGCGCGGCAGGCCGCTCTCAAGGGGGGAGTGCCGGACACGGTCGGCGCGACCACGATCAACAAGGTCTGCGGATCGGGGCTGAAGGCGGTCATGATCGCTTCATCGGAGATCCGGGCCGGCGAGGCCGAGGTCATCGTCTCCGGGGGGATGGAGAGCATGTCGAACGCCCCCTACTTCCTGCCCGGCGCGCGCGCCGGCTACAGGATGGGAAACGGCGAGATCAAGGACATGATGATCAACGACGGCCTCTGGTGCTCGTTCAAGAACTGGCACATGGGGATGGCCGCGGAGCTGATCGCGGAGAAGTTCAACGTGAGCAGGGAGGAGCAGGACGTCTATGCCGCCGACAGCCACAGGAAGGCGATCGCGGCCATCGACGGCGGGAAGTTCAAGGCGGAGATCCTCCCGGTTTCGATCCCGCAGAAGAAGGGGGATCCGATCGTCGTCGACACCGACGAGGGGCCCCGCCGGGACACGACCGTCGAGACGCTCGCCAAGTTGAAGCCCGCTTTCAAGAAGGAGGGGGGCACGGTGACGGCGGGGAACGCCCCGAGCGTCAATGACGGCGCGGCGGCTCTGGTCGTCGCCTCTCGTGAGGCGGCCGAGCGGATCGGCGCCGCCCCGATCGCGCGGGTTCTGGGATACACGACAGCCGGGACGGCCCCCGAGCTGCTCTTCTACGCCCCCGTGGTCGCGGTTCGCAGGCTCATGGAGAAGCTCGGCATGAAGCTCGGCGACTTCGACCTGATCGAGGCGAACGAGGCCTTCTCCGCTCAAGCGCTCGCCGACGGCAAGGAGCTGGGCTGGGACTGGTCGCGCGTGAACGTCCACGGAGGCTCGGTCGCACTGGGGCATCCGATCGGCGCGAGCGGTGCGCGCGTTCTGGTGACGCTGCTCCACGCCATGAAGGACCGCGGGGCGCGGCGCGGACTGGCGACCCTCTGCCTCGGCGGCGGCAATGCCGTGGCCCTGGCGGTGGAACGGATATAGCGATCCAGAAGGGTGGTGTGCCTTGTCGCCCCGCCGATCGCGGCGGGGCATGGGGGAGTTGAAATGGATAGAAACCGACCGATCGCGGTCATCGGCTCCGGGACGATGGGGAACGGGATTGCCCAGGTCCTGGCGCAATCGAAGTTCCCTGTGACTCTCATCGATGTCGCGCCCGAGATCCTGGATCGCGCGAAGGCTTCGATCGACAAGAGCCTCGAGCGCCTGGTCAAGAAGGGCGCCTTGCCGGCGGACGAGAAGCAGACGATCATCGGCCGCGTCAAGTTCACGACGAAGCTGGAGGAGGTGCGCGACGCGCAGATGGTGATCGAGGCGATCATCGAGGACGCAGCCGTGAAGAAGGACCTCTTCGGCCGCCTCGACGCCCTGATGCCTCCGGGGGCGATTCTCGCGAGCAATACCTCCTCGATCTCGATCACCGAGCTGGGCGCCGCGACCAAGCGGGCCGACCGCGTGATCGGGATGCACTTCATGAACCCGGTCCCCGTCATGCAGCTGATCGAGATCATCCGCGGGCTCGCCACCTCGGACGCCACTCTGTCCGAGACGGTGGCGCTCGCGAAGGAGCTGCAGAAGACCCCCGTGGCGGTCCAGGACTACCCGGGCTTCGTCGCGAACCGGATCCTCCTTCCTATGATCAACGAAGCGGTCTACTGCCTCATGGAGAACCTCGCTTCGCCCGAGGACATCGACACGGTCATGAAGCTCGGGATGAACCACCCGATGGGTCCCCTGGCGCTCGCCGACCTGATCGGCCTGGACATCTGCCTCAACGTGCTCAATGTCCTCTACGACGGGCTGGGCGATCCCAAGTACAGCCCCTGTCCGCTGCTGGTCAAGATGGTGAAGGCGGGGTACCTGGGCAGGAAGACGAAGCGCGGGTTCTACGACTACAACGCCTGACGAGAGAGATGGAATCCCTGCTCTCGGCCTCGCAGATCCGATTGCGGCAGGAAGCGCGCTCGCTCGCCGAGTCGCTTCTTCGCGAAGGGGCAGAGGGGAGGGACCGGTCGGCGGCCTTCCCCTCGGAGGAGATCCGCGCCCTCGCCCGGCGCGGCTACCTGGGGATGACCGGAGATCCTTCCCACGGCGGCCAGGGGTGGGATCGCCTCGCGGCCTCCCTCGTCCTCATCGAGCTTGCTCGCGGCTGCGCCTCGACCGCCCTGGTCGTCGGATTCCACGCCCTGGTTGTTTGCGAGGCCATCTCGCGGTCCGCTTCTTCCGCGCTCAAGTCTCGCCATCTCCCTTCCCTCATCCGGGGGGAATCGCTGGGCGCGCTGGCGATGAGCGATCCATCCGCCCTGGGCGCGCCGCCGGATCCGGCCACTGCGTGGACTGAAGGGGACCGGCTGATCCTGCGGGGATCGCGCGAGTCGGTTCCCGGGGCCACGGCCGCGGACCTGTTCCTTGTCTACGCGCAGGTCGGATCGGAGCAGGACGGGGGCGATGCCGGAGTCCCAAGGACGCGGCGCGAGACGACCGGGGTCGGAGCGTCGTCGGCGGCGGACGCGAGCCCGCGCAGGAGAGCCCTTCTGCTGGTCCCCCGCGGAACGCCCGGTCTCCGGATCGGCCCGGGGTCGCCTCCCTTCGGCGTGCGCGCCGCGGGAGTGGCCGATGTCCGGTTCGATGAATGCGTCGTGCCATCGGATCAAGAGCTCGCCCCGCCGGGCGAGCCGCGCGCCGTCTCGGGGCCGATCCTCGCCGATGCGGATCTGGTCGTCGCTTCCCAGGCGGTCGGGATCGCCGAGGAGGCCTTCGAGAAAGCCGTCGTCCGCACCAAGGAGCGTGATGCTTCCGGCGCGCATGTCGGCTCGCGCCAGTCGATCCAGTGGAAGCTCGCCGACATGCAGGTTCTGCTCGACGCGGCGCGCCTGTTCTGTCTTCGCGCCGCCATCGCGGCGGATCGGGGGGAGGCGGGCTACGCCCGGGAGGCCGCGCAGGCGAAGTGTTTCGCGGGTCGCGCGGCTGCCAGGATCGCCGATGAGGCCGTGCAGGTCTTCGGTTCAGCGGGCGCGATCGCCGACGGCGGAATCGAGCGGCACTGGCGGGACGCGAAGACGACCGAGCTCAATCCAACCTCGCGAGAGGCCGCCCTGCTTTCGATGGCGCGCTCCCTTCTCGGGGGTGGCTCATGATCGACCCCCGCTTCACCGAGGACGAGCGGATGGTCCTGCAGGTGGTCCGCGATTTCGCCGCCTCCGAGCTGGCGCCGATCGCGCACGACCTGGACATCAACGCCGTCGTTCCCCGCGAGGCGATCGCCAAGATGCAGGAGCTCGGCCTCTTCGGCCTCCTGATCCCCGAGGCCTACGGCGGGACCAGCATCCGCGCCGTGCTCTACGTCCGCGTCATCGAGGAGCTGGCGAGAGCCTGCGCGGGAGTGGCCATCGTCGTCTCGGTCCACAACTCGATCGGCGCGCAGCCGATCTTCCTCTACGGGACCGAGGAGCAGAAGAAGCGATTCCTCCCTCGCCTCGCCGCGAGGGAAATCGGCGCCTTCTGCCTTTCGGAGGCCGGCAGCGGCAGCGACGCGGCGAGCCTGACGCTGCGCGCCCAGAGAGACGGGGACTTCTGGGTTCTCGACGGCGCCAAGCTCTGGGTCACGAGCGCCACTCAAGCAGGCGTCTTCATGGTGTTCGCACGCACGAATCCCGACCCCGCCGCGGGCTACCGCGGGATCACGGCCTTTCTCGTGGAACGGGGCACGGAGGGGTTTTCGGTCGGCAAGAAGGAGGACAAGATGGGTCTTCGCGCGTCCGACACCGCGGAGCTCATCTTCGATGCGGCGCGCGTGCCCGTCGAGAACCAGCTCGGCAAGGAAGGGGAAGGCTTCCGCGTCGCGATGAGCTCGCTCGACAGCGGCAGGATCGGCGTGGCGGCGCAGGCTCTGGGGATCGCGCGCGCCGCCTTCGACGAGGCGCTCGCCTACGCCAAGGTAAGGCGTCAGTTCGGGCGGGCGATCTCGGAGTTCGAGGCGACCCGCATCCGACTGGCCGAGATGGACACCGACATCGAAGCCGCAGCCCTGCTCATCCATCGGGCGGCCCACCGGAAGGATCTCGGGCTGCCGTACGGACCCCAGGCATCGATGGCGAAGCTCTTCGCCTCCGAGATGGCGACCCGCGTCACGCACGCCGCGATCCAGATCCACGGGGGATTCGGCTACACGAAGGACTACGCCGTGGAGCGCTACTACCGGGACGCCCGCGTCACCGAGATCTACGAAGGGACCTCGGAGATGCAGAGGATCGTCATCGCCCGCTCCGTGCTTGGCGGCCTCCGCTAGCGCGCCCCTGGCCTACGCTTCCGAGCAGATCTCGAGCAGAACCCCCCCGGTCGTCCTCGGGT
This sequence comes from Candidatus Eisenbacteria bacterium, assembly GCA_016867495.1. Classification (NCBI taxonomy): domain Bacteria; phylum Candidatus Eiseniibacteriota; species Candidatus Eiseniibacteriota bacterium. The sequence continues at coordinate 10,168 of VGJL01000063.1, forward strand.
GGAAGAACTGGATCCTCTTGCCGCCGGCCCCCGTCGAGGGATCCCCGATCGGCTCCATGCCGCCCGCGACGAGCCGCGCGCGGGCCGCGTCGAGGTCCGCGACGGCGATCGAGACGTGGTGGATTCCGGGACCGTGCTTCTCGAGGAACCGCCCGACCGCGGAGGACGGGTCCGTGGGAGAGAGAAGCTCGATCGCGCTCTCGCCCAGGCGGAGGTGGTAGGTCGTGAGCTTCTGCGAGGCGACCTCCTCGACCGACTCGAGATCGAGCCCCAGCAGGTCGCGATAGACCCGTAGCGCCGCCGCGACGTCCGCCACGGCGATCCCGATGTGGTCGATCCTCTCGCTCATCGTCCCCCCTTCAGATCCGCCCGGGATCGCGGTGGGAGCCGAAGACGCCCCGCAGGCGATGGCAGATCTCGCCGATCGTCGCGCGCGCCCGGACCGCGTCCCGCAAGGGATCGAGCAGGTTCCCGTCGCCTCGCGCGACTTCCTCCAGTCGCCCGAGCGTCCGGGCGACCGCGTCCCCGTCACGGCGCGAGCGGAGATCGGCGAGCCGCTCCATCTGCCGCAAGGCCACCGCGGGATCGACGCGGAAGATCATCGATGGCGGCGCTTCCCGGCTCCGGTGGCGGTTCACGCCGAGGACGCCGATCTCGCCCGACTCGATCCCCCGCTGATAGGCGTAGGCGGAGCGATGGATCTCCCTCTGGATGATCCCCCCCTCGATCGCCGCCAGGACTCCGCCCGTCCCCTCGATCTCTCCGATCAAGCGCGTCGCCTCCTCCTCGAGGCGGCCGGTGAGCGACTCCACGTACCAGGACCCACCGAGAGGATCGATCACATCGGCGACGCCCGTCTCCTCCGCCAGGAGCTGCTGCGTGCGCAGGGCGAGAAGCGCCGACTCCTCCGCCGGCAGCGAGAGCGCCTCGTCGCGCGAGTTCGTGTGCAGCGACTGGGTCCCTCCGAGGACGGCCGCCAGAGCCTGCATGCCGGTCCTGAGAAGGTTCAGGTCCACATCGGTCGCCTGCAGGGTGCTCCCGGCGGTCTGCGTGTGGAAGCGGAGCATCCAGCTCCGGGGATCGACCGCGCCGAACTCCTCGCGCATCGCCCGCGCCCAGTAGCGACGCGCGGCCCTGAACTTGGCGATCTCCTCGAAGAGATGGTTGTGCGCGTTGAAGAAGAAGGAGATCCGCGGCGCGAAGGAGTCGACCGCGAGGCCCCTCTCGATCGCCGCCCGCACGTAGGCGCGCGCGTTCGCGAACGTGAAGGCGAGCTCCTGAACCGCCGTCGCGCCGGCCTCCCGGATGTGATAGCCGCTGATCGAGATCGGGTTCCAGCTCGGCATCCGCCGCGAGCAGTACTCGAGGCAATCGATCGCCAGGCGCAGCGAGGGCTTCGGGGGGAAGATGTAGGTCCCCCGGGCGATGTACTCCTTCAGGATGTCGTTCTGGATCGTCCCGCCCAGCCGCTCCGGCGCGACGCCTTGCTTCTCGGCCACCGCTTCGTACATCAGGAGGAGGATCGCGGCGGTCGCGTTGATCGTCATCGAGGTCGTGACGCGATCGAGCGGAATCCCGTCGAAGAGCCTCTCGAGGTCCTCCAGGGAATCGATGGCGACGCCCACCTTCCCGACCTCTCCCGCGGCGAGGGGATCGTCGGAGTCGTACCCCATCTGGGTGGGGAGATCGAAGGCGACCGAGAGGCCGGTCTGCCCCTGCTCCAGCAGGTAGCGGAATCTCCGGTTGGTCTCCTCGGCCGATCCGAATCCGGCGTACTGGCGCATCGTCCAGAGTCGCCCGCGGTAGCCGGTCGGCTGCAGGGACCGGACGAACGGGTAGGCGCCCGGGTAGCCGAGATCGCGCTCGTGATCGAAGCGGGGGAGATCCTCGGGCGCATAGAGCGGCTCGAGGGGGAGCGATGAGGCGCAAAACGCCTGCCTTCGCTCCCTCTGTTTCTCCCGGGCCCGGCGCCAGGCCTCGCGATTCTCGCTCATGGCGGCCTAGGCGGAAGCGCCCGTCGGCTCGAGGACCACCAGGAGGGCGTCCCCCTCGACCGTCTGGCCCGGCTCGACCGCGATCTTGCGGACGACGCAGCTCTTCGGGGCCGTCAATGCGTTCTGCATCTTCATCGCTTCGAGGACCACCAGGGGCGACTCGGCCGCCACGAGATCCCCGATCGCGACGTGGACATGCACGACCAGGCCGGGCATCGGGGAGCGGACTTCGATCGGGCCGGTGCGGTTGTCGCCCTGCGCCGTGCGGGCGACCCGCCCGGCGAGGGCGTGCGCGACCTCGACGGGAATCTCCCTGCCGCCGACGGAGATCTTGTAGAGCCCTTTCCCGTCCGACTGGATCCCCACGCAGTGCGGCCGGCCATCGACCAGGAGACAGCCGTCCCCGGGACCGGTCTCGATGAAGGCCACCCGGTGCTCATGCCCGTCGATCTCGATCCTGTGCTCCTCGCCGTCGGCTCCGATCCTCACGCGCTTGCGGACGCCGTGGACGGCCGCGAGGAACTCGTGCCCGGGACTTCCGCTCATCGGTTCCCCCATCCCGGGCCCGGCCGGCCCGCCCGCTTCCATGCAGATTCCGCTGACGAGGGGCGCGCGCTCTCGCGGCGGATCAGGAGATCCCCTCGATACTCTGCAAGCGCCGCCGCGAGGATCGCCGCGGTCTCTTCCTCCCTCCCGAGGATCTCCTCAGGACGGAACTCCTCCTCCAGGAAGGCCGTGTCGGTCGCGCCCGCCCGGAAGCGGGGATGGCCGAGAAGCCAGCTGTGGAACGGCAGATTCGTCTGGATCCCCACGATCCGGTACTCCCGGATGGCGCGCAGGGCCCGATCGATCGCCTGCTCCCGATCCTCGCCCCAGATGATCAACTTCCCGATCAGCGGATCGTAGTGGGGAGTCACCTCCGTCCCGGTCTGGAAGCCGACGTCGTTGCGCGCTCCCGCGCCCGCGGGGAGCCGAACGCTCCGGATCCAGCCGGTGGAGGGAAGAAAGCCGCGGGCCGGATCCTCGGCATTGATGCGGCACTCGATCGCGTGTCCCCTCCATTCGACCTGCTCTTGCCGGATGTCGAGGCGTTCCCCCAGGGCGATCCGCAGCTGGCGACGCACGATGTCGATGCCCGTGACCGCCTCCGTGATCGGATGCTCCACCTGAAGGCGGGTGTTGACCTCGAGGAAGTAGAATCCCCCCTCGGGGTCGACGAGGAACTCGACCGTGCCCGCGTTCGTGTAACCGATCTCGCAGGCGATCGCGACCGCCGCCCTCCCCATCCGATCGCGCAGGCCCGCGAAGGGCGCCGGCGTCGGCGTCTCCTCGAGGAGCTTCTGGTGCCGCCTCTGGATCGAGCACTCGCGCTCCCCGAGGTGGATGACCTGCCCGTGCTGGTCCGCAAGGATCTGGATCTCGACGTGCCGGGGATGGGAGATCGCGCGCTCGAGGTAGATCGTCGCGTTTCCGAAGGCGCGACCGGCCTCCTGCCGGGCCATCTCGACCGCCGCGCGCAGCTCCTCGTCGTTCGCGCACAGGCGCATCCCCTTGCCCCCGCCGCCGAAGGCGGCCTTGATCAGGACCGGATACCCGATCGCCGCCGCTTGCCCGCAGGCGGCCTCCGGGTCGGCGGGGAGCTCCCCGCTTCCGGGAATCAGCGGCACACCGCTCGCCTCGACCGTCCTGCGCGCGGCGATCTTGTCCCCCATCGCGCCGATGGCGCGCGGGGGCGGGCCGATCCAGATCACGCCG